>VFKU01000906.1 GCA_009885415.1 Rhodothermota bacterium | reverse complement strand
TCTATCCGAGTCCAAAAGACTTGCTGCTTGACCAGGACAACGACCTCACATCCATTGCCGGAAAAAGCGGCGTGGCGACGGGCATTCTGCATGAGGTGCAGAACGGCGCGGGCGTGGCGTTGGCCGAGGACAAGAAGATTGCGGGACCGGGCGAGGTGCCGCTGACGTTGAACGTGAACGGCCAGGACATGAAGCTGAGCGCGGAGCCGCGGGTGACGCTGCTCGACGCGCTGCGCAACCGCCTCGACGTAACCGGGCCGAAGAAGGTCTGCGATCGCGCGACCTGCGGCGCGTGCACGGTGATGCTGGATGGCGACGTGATCTACGCGTGCACGATGCTGGCGATCGAGGCGCAGGGGCACAAGATTGTGACGGCGGAAGGCCTCGGCACGCCGGAGAACCTGAGCGCGACGCAGGCGGCGTTCATCGAGCATGACGGATTGCAGTGCGGATTTTGCACTCCGGGTTTCGTGGTGGCGACGACGGCCTTCGTGCGCGACCATCCGAAGGCGACGATCGACGAGGTGCGCGCGGGGCTCGGCGGCAACCTCTGCCGCTGCGGGACGTACATGGGGATTACCGCGGCCGCGTTTGAGTTGGCGTCGAAAGGCGGTGCGTGATGGCTACCGTAAATTGGCCGGATCCTTCCCACCGCTCGCTGATCGGTGCGCGGATCTCGCGTCTCGACGGGCCGCAGAAAGCCTCGGGCGCGGCGAAGTATGCCTATGACGTGAACCGTCCGAAAATGTTGCATGCGAAGATCCTCTGGTCGCCGCATCCGATTGCGAAAGTGACCGCGGTCGACACGAGCGCGGTGGAGAAGTTCCCGGGCGTCGTGGCGGTGTATGTCGAGAAGGACAAGAAGGGCGAGTTCCCCTCGGTCACCTACGCGGGCGAGATCATCGCGGCTGTCGCGGCAGAGACCGAGGAAATTGCGCAGGAAGCGCTGGGCCAGTTCAAGGTGACGTACAGCGACATCGGCCAGCCGTTGATGGTCGATCGCGATCCCTCGAAGGCCTCGGGACGCGATCAGGAGAAGCTCGAGGGTACGCCGGACGAGGCCTTCAAGACGGCGGATAAGGTGATGGAGGGCTACTACGGTCTGCCGTGCATCACGCACTGCTGCCTCGAATCGCACGGGCAGGTCTCCGAGTTCAAGGACGGCGAGCTGAGCGTGTGGCCCTCGACGCAAAACGTCTCCGGATTCGCCGGGGCCTTCACGAGCGATCTGGAAATTTCGGCGGACAAAATCCACGTCGACACCCAGTACATGGGCGGCGGCTTCGGGTCGAAGTTCGCGGCGGACAAGTGGGGCGTCATCTGCGCGAAGCTCTCGAAGCAGTCGGGCCGGCCGGTGAAGCTCATGCTCGAGCGCGCGCAAGACCAGATGATCGCCGGACATCGCCCGTCGACCTACGGCAACGTGAAGGTCGGCGTGAAAAAGGACGGATCGATCGTCGCCATGGACTTCGACGTCTGGGGTTCGGGCGGGATGCAGACCTATCGCATGCCTCCCTTGCCGTACCTTTTCACGAAGAACGTGCCCTATCGCACGAAGGGCCGCGGCATCCTGACGAACCGCGGGTTGATTCGCGCATGGCGCGGGCCGAACCATCCGCAAGCGGCGCTGATGACGATCTGTGCGCTGGACGACGCGGCGGCGGCGATCGACATGGACCCGATCACGTTCTTCAAGAAGAACCTCGCTATGACCGAGCGCGCGGAGGAGTACGCCGAGCAGATCGATAAGGCGGCGGAACTCATCAAGTGGAAAGAGCGCTGGCACGCGCGCGGCGACAAGACCGCGGGGCCGATCAAGCGCGGCGTGGGCCTCTCGATCCACACCTGGGGCGGCGCGGGCCATCCGTCGAACTGTTCGGTAACGATTAATCCGGACGGGTCGGTCGTGGGCCGCTTGGGCACACAGGACCTCGGCACGGGCACGCGTACGGTCTGCGCGATCGTGTTGGCCGAGACGCTGGGCCTGCCGGTCGACAAAGTCCGCATCGAAATCGGCAAGAACTCGCTTCCGATCTCGGGCGGCTCCGGCGGCAGCACGACGGTGGGCGGCGTGTCCAGCTCGACGCGCGACGCCGGAACGAACGCACTCAATATCCTGCTGACGAAGGCGTCGGCGAAACTGGGCGTGCCGGCGGACAAGCTCGAAGCCTGGCAGGGCAAGATTCAGGAAATCGGCAATCCGTCCAAGAGCATGACGTGGGCAGAGGCCTGCGGGACCTTGGGCTCGATGCCGATCAGCGCGGAAGGCGCCAACCCGAGCGCGAGCGGCGTCAAGCTGACGAGCGGGGGCGTGGGCGGCTGCCAGATGGCGGCGGTCGCGGTGGACATCGAGACGGGTATTGTGACGATGGAGCAGTTGGTGAGCGTGCAGGACGTGGGCGTCGTGATCAATACGAAGACGGCCGAGAGCCAACTCTTCGGCGGGTCGATCATGGGCATCACCTACTCGCTCTACGAGGAGGCGATCTACGATCCGGCGACGGGCACGATGCTCAATCCGGATTTCGAGTTCTACCGGCTGGCGGGCCTCGGCGACATCGGCACGCTCACGGGGCACTTCATGACCGACGCGAAGTATGAGAGCCGCGGCGTCATCGGCATCGGCGAGCCGGCGGTGATTTCGCAGGGCGCGGCGATCTCGAATGCGGTGGCCAACGCCATCGGGGTGCGCGTGCCGGAGTTGCCGCTCACGCCGGACCGCGTGCTGAACGCGCTTACGGGAGGGAAGTTCGCATGAACCAGTTCGAATACGCTAATCCCGCGACGGTCGAAGAGGCGGTCGCATTGCTCTCCGCGAAATGGGGAGAGACCGAAGTGCTTGCCGGCGGCACAGACCTGATCTCGCTGCTCAAGCAGGGCATCGCACAGCCGCGGCTGGTCGTGGGCCTGAAGAACGTGAAGTCGCTCTCGGGCATCGAGGCGAAGGGCGGCGCGGTCCGCATCGGCGCGACGACGAGCCTGAAAGACTTTATCGCTAACAAAGACGTGCAATCGAACTTCCCGGGATTGGTCACTGCAGCGCGCAACATCGCGAGCCAGCAAATGATCAACATGGGGACGGTCGGCGGCGAAATTCTGCAACGGCCGCGCTGCTGGTATTACCGCAATGGGCTCGGCCTGCTCGGGACGAAGGACGGCAAGTCGCTCATCGAGACGGGCGAAAATCGCTACCACGCGATTTTTGCGAACTCGGGCGCGGCGAAGTTTGTCCACGCGTCGAGCCTGGCGCCGGGATTGGTCGCGCTCGGCGCGAGCTTGCAAATCCAGGGGCCGAAGGGCGCGCGGACCGTTGCGGCAGGCGAGTTTTTCGCCGCGCCGAAGAGCGAGACCGAGCGCGAGTCCGTGCTCGCGCCGAACGAAATCCTGACGGCGATCGAAATTCCGGCCGCGGGCCTGAAGAACGGCGTCTACGAAATCCGGCAGCGCACGGGCCTCGATTGGCCGATGGTCGCTGCCTTCGTCGCCTTCAAGGACAACGGCGGCAAGGCGCAGGACGTGCGGATCGTGCTCGGGCACGTGGCGCCGACACCGTACCACTCGAAGAAGGGCTCGGCCGCGCTCGAGGGCTTGCCGATCACCGATGCGTCCCTGGCGAATGCAGCCGAGGCGGCGCTTTCGGAGGCGACGCCACTGAGCGGGAATAAGTATAAAGTGCCGCAAGCGAAGGTAGCCATTCGCCGCGCGGGGCTGGCGGCGCCGACCTGAGGCGTCTGTAACCTATTGAAATATAACGAGTTGGACGACTAGATCGCCGAACGACTCGACCTACACTCTCCCGCGGGCGGAAGCGCCCGCGGGAGATTTCTTTTGGAATGGCCGCGCGTGGAGGCGAGATCGGACCGCGAGATATACTAGCGTCCGCGCGGTTTGGACGGAATGCCGCCGAAACCGCGGGTGTTAGAAGATGCACCGCGAGCGTTTTGTTAGGAGCAACCTGGGAGGGTTTATGAGAACTACACTTTTGCTGCTGGGAATCGCATTGGCGGTATCGGGATCGGCCTTCGCCGGTCAGCCGGCCATCGAGGGCAACTACATCGAGTCGCGCTCCTGCGATGTCTATACCGCGGCGTGCAACGCGAACAGCGAAATCGGCCTCGTCGGCGAAGAGGCGACGATGGCCTGGCAAGTCACGCGCGGCTCGCACCAGGGCGTGGACGTGACGGGGCTTTCCGTGGTGGCGGTGATTCGCACGGACAGCACGCTGACCGACACGAGCCTGAACGCCTACAAGGGCCGCGGGCTGGTCATCGTGGACGAAAAAGCGAACGCCGCGCAGCGCGACGCGCTGGTGAGTTTTGCGAAGGCGCAATCGGGCACGCTGCTCTCGGATGTGATCAAGGTCCAGTCCGCGCCGATTGCCATGAACACCGGCGGGACGGACGCGCACGGCGCCGCCTCGCTCAAGGCCGGCGAACTCGTGAACATCCAGACCCGATCGTTGCACGAGAGCGACAAGCATTGCGGCAACGACCGCGCCTACTATCCCCCGCTCACCCGCGTCGACGGTGCGACGCCGGCCTACACCCAGCGCGACATGTTCAGCGGCGAAGGCCTGGGCATGACCTGGGACGAAGCCGATCGCCGCAGCGCCTACGTCGCGCGCTTCGAGAAATAGTAAGAGAGCATCGGCACGCTTTTCGGCCGGAAACGAACCCTGTTTCCGGCCGTTGTGTTGCCGGGCGGCTGAACTCCGCGTGAGTTTTCGTGTTGAATGGCGGACTGAGAAGTTCGTCTGGTATATGGGTTTACGCCCGTAGTGGGGCGAGGTGGGAGTGCGAACGATGAAGATGCGAATCGCGTCGGCGTTGGTCTTGGCGCTGCTCTGTGCGTTGGCAAGGCCTGCGCGTGCAGAAGACGGAGTGAAACTAACGGTGGCCGACAAGGCTCCGCCGGCGGAGCTGGCCGCGGAGTTGCGCGCGCAACTCGCACCGAAGGCCTATCAAATCACCGACGCCGACGGCACGGCCTTCGAGTTCTGGCTGGTGCCTGGCGTGAAGGCAAAGGCGATCGGCGCTACCGCGAAAGAAACGCTAAACAGCGCCGAGCCGACCTCGCTACTCGGCGCGGTCGTCGTGTCGGACACCGAGCAGCACGACTTCCGCGACGATCCGATGGACGCGGGCCTGTATGTAATGCGGCTCGCGCTCCAACCCAAAGACGGCAACCACATGGGCACGGCGCCCTTCGACACCTTCGCGATTCTGCTGCCGCACGAGCGCGACGCGCAGCTCAAAGACGCGCACGATCACGAGACCATGGTAAAGCTGGCGCAGGAAGGCACCGTCGCGAAGCACCCGCCGATCCTCTCGCTGCAACCCATCGAAAAAGCCGAGGGAGCCTTCCCCCGCATCGAAGTCGACGCGGAAAAAGAATGGGAATTTCTCTACCTGAAACTACCGGTCGAGGCTGCGGGCGCGAAAACAGAGATTGTGGTCGGACTCGTCGTGCGGGGCATCGGCGAACTCTAAGCCTGAACAAATCCGATCTTGGGCGGCCCGTCCTTACTCAACTAAGGGCGGGCCGTTCTTCGTTCTTCTTGATTTCCTCCTTCTTTGCCTCCATAGTGGAGCGCACATCCGGGGCGAGGGGGCCGCATGATCTGGTACTACGCAGATGGAAGCGAGCGACGGGGTCCGGTCACCGAGGCGGAATTCGCCACGCTGGTCGCCCAGGGCACAATCCGGCGCGATACCTTGGTGTGGCATGAGGGTCTGCCGGAATGGCAGGAGTACGGCCGTTTCGCATCGCCTGAGCTTTCCCCACTCCCACCGCTTTCCTCAATCTCCCGCCCCTCGCGTCCGCCCGTGCGTTATGCGGGCTTCTGGATTCGCTTCGTTGCAAAGTTTATGGACGGGTTGATCCTCGGCTTAGCCAGCATGGTCGTGCGGGTGCCGCTGATGGCGGCGCAATTTGCCAGCGAGAATCCGCGAGAGTCCATCGCGTTCAGCCTCCTCGATGCCGTCGCCGCGTTGGTCATGATCGCTGCGGCTGGGCTGTATCATATTTTCTTCGTGGGCGCGAGAGGCGCGACGCCGGGCAAGATGCTGCTCGGTCTCAAAATCGTGCGGGCGGATGGATCGCCCGTCTCCTACGCCCTGGCAACAGGCCGCTGGTTCGCGGCGGCGCTCAACTATTTCACGCTCTATATCGGCTGGATCATCGTAGGCTTCGATTCGCAGAAGCGCGGACTGCACGACCGGATCTGCGAGACCCGCGTCATCCACGATCGCTGATCGGCCTGCTACTCTTCGCGCGCGGTGGCGCGCACGCGCGTGAGTGACGCCGCGACCCAATCGCGCGTGAGCCAAACGGGCGCCTCTTCGCGCGTGGGCAGGACAGGAACGATACCGGCCCGAAGCCGCTCGATCCGCGCGGCCTCGGTCATCAATTCGAGATCGCTCTCGAGGATTTCCCGCGTGGCGCTCCAGACGCCGTCGCGCGTAATGCCGTGCAGGCGACCCTCGGCGATGAGCCCTTCGACGACGGGCACCCCGGTCTTGAGCAATCGTGCGACGTCTTCAATCGCAAGCCGCTGTTCCATGGCGAACCCCCCTGCGTTTAGTATGCACCAAGCCGGCCCGGACTTGCATCCCGCACTGAATCCTTGGACTATAGCTGCAACGAGACAGGCCGCTGCAAGTATGCGTGAAAATGCCGGCGCTGGGCGGTGTGGAGAGGAGTCATTATGAATTTCAGGGGATTGATCATGATGGTGCTGCTGAGTTGTGCGGCGGCCAACGCCGAGGACCTTCGATTGCCAGATCCCCTGATGATGCAGGACGGGCGGCGGGTCGAGACGACGGAGCAGTGGCGCATGGAGCGCCGGCCGGAGTTGATCGATCTGTTTCGCACGCACGTGTACGGCCGGGCGCCGATCGGACGGCCTAAGGATTTCGCCGTGGATCTCAGCGTCACGGAAAAAGGAAACGCGATCCTCGAAAGCGTCGCCCTGACCTTCAGCGGCCCCGGCGGAAAAGGAAAAGTTCGCCTCTATGTCCTGCGGCCGAAAAATGCAGAAAAACCGGTCCCGGCCTTTCTGCTAATCAATCACCGAGGGATGGACACCTTTGATCCTTCGCAAATGACGAATTCCTCCTTCTGGCCGGCGGAGCGACTCGTCGAGCGCGGGTACGCCGCAGCGATCCTCGTGGCGCAAGACGTCGACCCCGACGCGGACGACGGCTTCAAGAACGGCGTCCACGGACTTTTCGACGACCCGGCGAAGCCGCGCGCGGGCGACGCCTGGGCGACGATCGCGGCCTGGGCCTGGGGCGCGAGCCGTGCGATGGACTACCTCGAAAAGAATCCCGCGATCGATGCGACGAAGGTCGCGGTCGTCGGCCACTCGCGCGGCGGCAAGACCGCGCTCTGGGCCGGCGCGCAAGACGAGCGCTTTGCGCTCGTGATCAGCAACAACTCCGGCTGCACCGGCGCGGCGCTCTCGCGCCGCCCCGTCGGCGAGACGGTGAAAAAGATCAACGACGGCTTCCCGCACTGGTTCTGCACCAACTACCGCGCCTTCAACGACCGCGAAGACGCGCTGCCCATCGACCAGCACGAACTGATCGCGCTGATCGCCCCGCGTCTGGTCTACGTCGCCAGCGCCTCCGAAGACACCTGGGCCGACCCCGAAGGCGAATTCCTCTCCTGCGTCTACGCAGGCCCGGCCTACGAACTCCTCGGTAAGCCTGGCGTCGGCGCGACCGTCCAGCCCGCCCCCGAAACGCCCCTCCATTCCGGAGCGATCGCCTACCACCTCCGCACCGGAAAACACGAACTCGCCGCCTACGACTGGGAACAATACATGGACTTCGCCGACCTGCACTGGAAAAAGTGAATCGCGCCTGCGGGGCGAATCCGCGCGGCGTGATAGTATGGCGACCGATGAGGGGCGAGTCGGCATGAGCAACAAAAACCTGCGCTGGCTCTACGACGAACTTCCAAAGCTCGTCGCACAAGGCATTGTGGCCGAGACCTCCGCGCAGCGGCTGCGCGACCACTACGGCCCCCTCCCCGCGCACCGCCCGGGTCGCCTCGCAGTAATCATTTTCGGCGTGGTCGGCGCGGGCCTGGTCGGCCTCGGCATCATACTTCTCTTCGCACACAATTGGGACGGACTCTCCCGGCCGTTGCGCGCAGGAATGCTCCTCGCTCTGCTCGCGGCCGCACAGTGCATCGCCGGTTTTACGCTACTGAAGCGCGCGGAATCCAGAGCGTGGACCGAGGCCTCGGCGCTTTTCCTCGCGCTATGCGTCGGCGCGTCAATCTCGCTGGTCGCTCAAACGTATAACATCCCCGGCGATCTCGGCGGCTTCCTGCTCACGTGGATGCTCCTTGTTTTTCCCCTGATGTATCTCTTCGACGCCGGCGTCGTATGCGTCGGATATCTCGCCGGTATCACCTGGTGGTCGGGCTATGTGCAGTTTCAGGAGCAGAACGCGCTCTGGTTTTGGCCCTTGGCCGCGGCAGCGGCGCCCTTTCTCGTGCGAAACATTCGCGGAAAGCCGTCGGGCATCCGTGCCCTCTGGCTGATGTGGGCCCTGAGTCTCAATGCCACCGTCGCGGCGGGACTGGTCATCGAGCGGGCCCTGCCCGGACTGTGGATTCCCCTCTACGCCAGTCTCTTGACCGTCATGTACTTGGGCGGCGTCTTTTTTTTCGATGCAGAGCGGGCCCCCTGGCAGCGGCCGTTTCGCAGCACGGGCGCGGTGGGCTTGGCCGTTCTCTCCCTCGTACTCACGTTTGAAGACCCGTGGCGCCATGTCGGCTGGACGTACTATCGGACCGGCACAGGCTATGATTCATGGGCGGCGATCGCCGACTATGTGTTGACGGGTGCCTTGTTTTTGTCGGCCGTGGCGCTTCTCGTCACGGCGATTCGCCGCGGACGCGCGGCGCACATCCCCTTTGGCGTCGCGCCGCTTCTCGCCATGGCCGGTTTTGTAATCGCCGCCGGCGCCGACGATTCCTTCGTACCCTGGGCCACCTTCAATATTTACGTATTCGCCGTCTCACTCCTTACGATTTTCAGCGGCGTGCGCACGAGCGACATGCGAGCATTGAACGAAGGCCTGTTGTTTCTGTCCGCGTTGATCGTGGTGCGCTTCTTCGACAGCGATCTCCCGATGTCGGCCCGCGGCCTGGCCTTCATTGTGATCGGGGTGGGCTTTCTCGCGGCGAACCTGGCGATGGTGTCGCGAAAACGGAGGACCTCACCGTGAACCGCATGATGAAACTCTCCGTCTTCGCCCTCGTGGCCGCGGCCCAACTCGCCGCGCCGGCATGGATGATCCATCAGCACGAACAGACCCTCCGATACGGCACCGTCTATAAATTCCGCACGGTGCCGGTCGACCCCTACGACCCCTTCCGCGGCCGCTACGTCATGCTCGGTTTCGACCAAAATACCGCGCCATGGACCGGGCCGGGTGTCTTCCCTGCAAACGGATTCGAAGGCCGAAAACGGTTTTACGCGAGCATTGCGGTCGGTGAGGACGGCTTTGCGAAGTTCTCCGGGGTGGGGCCAAATCGCCCGGCTTCGGGCGATCACCTACGTGTATCCGCTTGGGTGTGGATCGATTATTCAGATCCCTCGAAAACAGCGATAAGACTTGAGCTCCCCTTCGACCGCTACTACATGAACGAGCGGCTTGCGCCGGAAGCCGAGAGCGAATATTGGTCGCGCAACAGGGAAGAAGCTAAAAACAGCTACGTCACCGTACGCGTGCTGAACGGGCGGGCGGTGCTCGAAGGCTTGTATCTCGACGGCCAGCCGATTGAAGACGTCATTCGTAAAAAAATCGCCGCGCCCTAATCGCCTTTGCCTAACACGGCAGAAACGTAAAGCAAAGCACACCCAGCACGAACCAGATCGCGGCGAAGATGAGCCGGTAGCCGAAGATTTTCCTGAAGTCCACGCGGGCGATGCCAGCGCCCACGACGGCCCAGAAGGGCGAGATCAGATTGCCCATGTGGTCGCCGACACTGAGCGCGAGCAGGTTACGCTGCGCACTGATGCCGGCAGCCTCGGCGGTTGAGATCGTCACCGCGCCCTGAATCGCCCATTGCCCGCCGCTCGACGGAATGAAGGTCGCCACGACGGTGCTGATCGCCGCGGTCAGGAAAGGCAGGGTATAGGCGTTCGCGATCGGCGCGATCGAGTCGGTCATCCAGGTCCCCACCTTGGTGTATTCGATGAGCCCACCGACGCCGGCGTAGAGATGGTACATCACGATAATCGGCCAGACGGAGACGATCACGCGCTGCAAGGCCCCCGAAAAATTCGCCACGGTGCGGTGAAACACGAAGCACGAAAGCAACAAGATCGTGATCATGGAATTGATGTCGAGGCTCGCCTTCTTCGTGAAGAAGTGGTACGCCAGCCACGCGCCGAGTGCAATCCACATGGGCCACAAGGTCAGCGAAGTCCGCTCGAGCTTCTGCGCGAAGGTCACCTGAGACCGCAGATCCACGTGCGTCGCGAGCTCGCCCGTGATCGCCGCCTCCGCCAGCTTGTCCGACTCGGGGTACGCCGAAATCGGCACACGCCGCCGCGGCGTGAGCAGGATACCGGCGACGATCGTCGCCACGAGAAACGAGATCACCAGCGTGATCGCCGCGGGGCTCCAGATGGTCGTCGAGAGCGGCATCGGCAAGGTTTTGCCTTTGAGGAAGTTGTCCGCCGAAGTCATTTGCAGCGGCGCGGAGGCCGACAGGCCGAACTGCCACACCGAGCCCGCGCCCGCGAGCACGGCCATGATCCAATTGAAATCGACCGGGATACCCTTGCGTTCGGCCTGTTTGCAAAAGTGAATCGCGACCAACGGCCCCAGCGCAATCGAGAGGCCCCAATTCGCATACGCGATCACCGCCGTCACCATCACGGAACCGATGACGACCTGCACATACGTGCGCGGCCAACGGGATACCGCGATGACGCCCTTCTTAAACAACGGCGTTTCCGCGAGCACGAGGCTCAGCGTCAGCATGAGCGTCATCTGCATGGTGAACGCCAACAACCGCCACAACCCGCGGTAATACGCGTCCACCGTCTCCGTCACCGTGTTGCCCAAGACGAGCGCGAGGCCCGCGAGCGCCACCATCATCACGATCGCCGTCGTCAGCGCGTCGGGCACGTAGTGCTCGGTAATCCGCGCGAGCCGGTCCATCCACGTCGCGCCGTGTTCGGAATCGTCCACACTGGGCGAGTCCGCCGGACGCTTTTCCTTCTTCGCTTTTGCCATCGCGCAGAATCTCCCGTCGCAGAACGCGGAGTGCGAGCCGGACTCCGCTCCCATCAGAAGTCCCGGCCAAAAAAACTGGTGCTGGAGAAGGGGGTCGAACCCTTACCGTGTTGCCACTACTGGATTTTGAGTCCAGCGCGTCTGCCAGTTCCGCCACGTATTGACGGGCCTATCCTACGACTTTCCCCGGCCATGGGCCAAATTTGGGCCAATGGAAGGC
>VFKU01000362.1 GCA_009885415.1 Rhodothermota bacterium | reverse complement strand
CAGTCGCTCCGGAATTGACCGCGGGGATTCCGTGGACGGAAGCGCCCTGGTTCAATTGGACCTGGCGGATCGGCCTGGTCGGGTTTATGTTCCTCCTTGTTCGCTTCCTGATGCGCCGTGCGCTGGTGTTGCCGACGGCGGTGGAGGAGGAAGAGGAAGTGCTCGAAATTCCAGCAGCGAGCCCGTCCGAGCGCCGTGCGCAGGAAATTTCTGCGGAAGTTGAGCGTTTGTCGCAGCAGGAACCCGCCACCGTCGCGGCGCTGTTGCGCACGTGGATGAGTCAAGAGTAAGGGCGGGGCCGGCGCGCTATGGCGAAAGAGAAAACGGACGAACAGGAAATCTCGGGCAAACAGAAGGCCGCTATCTTTCTGGCGTGCATGGGCAGCGAGCGCGCGAGCCGCATCTTGGCGAGCATGGGCCCGGAAGAAGTCGAAGAAATGACGCTCGCGTTATCGAGTCTCGAAAATATCGATCCGAAGACGCGCTCGTCGGTGATTGACGAGTTCTATGAAATGGCCGTGGCCAACAAAGTGATGACTTCCGGCGGCATCGATTACGCGCGGGCACTGCTCGAGAAGACCTTCGGCTCCGATCGTACGATTGAGATTCTCACTCGGCTGCAGACGAGCTTGCAGGACGTGCCCTTTCAGTTTCTCAAGAAGGCCGACCCGAGCCAGATCGTGACGTTTATCCAGGAAGAGCACCCGCAGACGATCTCGCTGATTCTGGCGCACCTGCCGGCGGCGACCGCCGCGATCATTCTCTCCGCGCTGCCGATCGAGTCGCAGATCGAGGTGGTCACGCGGATTGCGACGATGGAGCGGACCCCGCCCGAGGTGGTGCGCGAGGTCGAGCGCGTGCTCGAGCGCAAGATGGCGGCCGTGTTCACGCAAGGGTTCACTTTCGCGGGCGGAGTAAAAGAAGTCGCCGAGATACTGAACTCGATCGATCGCGCGACCGAGAAGGCGATCATGGGCAAGCTCCACGAGTCGGACCCCGGCCTGGCCGACGATATTGGCCGCCTCATGTTTACCTTCGAAGACCTCGTTTACGTCGACGACCCTGGCATCCAGAAGACCCTTCGCGAGATCGAGTCGAAGGATCTTGCGCTGGCGCTCAAGGGCTCGAATGACGAAGTGGCGGAGAAGATATACAAGAACATGTCCGAGCGCTCGCGCGAGATGATCAAGGAAGAGATTTCGTTCATGGGGCCGGTGCGGCTGAAGAACGTCGAAGAGGCCCAGCAGAAGATTGTCGCGGTGGTCCGGCGGCTCGAGGAATCGGGCGAATTGGTCGTCGAGGGCCGCGGCGGAGGCAACGAGAACGAAATTGTAGTATAATTTTTGCGCGGGACGGAGCTGCGGGGTTTCCGGCCTGGCGCGGGGGAATTCGGCGAATTCATCGGGGGATGCATGCCGAAAATAATCAAGTCTGACGTACGTCGTAATGAAGCCGTGTCGGCCTTCGAGCGCTCGCCGCTCATTGCCGAGCCGGCGCACGATTTCATCCATCCTGAGCGCGAGGCGGCGCAGATTTTGGCCCGGGCGCGCGAAGAGGCGGAGATCCTTACGCGCGAGGCCTACGAAGAGGGCCTTCTTCGTGGAATCGCGGAGGGGGAGCGAAAATTCCTCGAGTCGGTGGCGGGATCGGCAGAGTTTCTCAAGTCGGCGGTGGTCCGGCTGGAACAGTCCCACGTGGACTTTCTGGACGAAATCGAACCTCAGCTTGTGCGCTTGGCCGCCTCGATCGCGTCGAAGATCATCGAGCGCGAGTCTTCGCTCTCGACTGAGCTCGTCCGGCGCACGGTGCGTGCGGCGCTCGAAAAAGTGATCGACGAGGAGCAGGTGGTGCTCCGGGTGAATCCGAAAGACCTCGAAGCGCTGCGCGCGCACCGCGCGGAGTTAATGCAGGAGTTCGACGCGATCAAGCGCATCGATCTCGTGCCCGACGCTCTAATCGACGCGGGCGGCTGCATCGCGCAGACCGAATCGGTGCGCATCGACGCCCGGCTCGCGTCGCAGTTGGAGAAAATTCTGAACGACCTCCTCGGCTGAGACGCGGCGTGGCGCACACCAACCTAGAGAAGCACATCGAGCGCGTGGGGGAGAGCGAACGCCTCACGGTGTACGGTAAGGTGCAGGAAGTCGTCGGGCTGACCATCGAAGCGACCGGTCCGCCGGCGCGCGTCGGCGAGTTGTGCTACGTGGAGTCCGGTGCCGGCGGGCGGATACCGGTCGAGGTCGTCGGCTTTCGCGGAAAGCGCACGTTGCTGATGCCGTTGGCGCATAGCCGTGGCATCGGCCCCGACAGCCTTCTGTTGACGACCGGCGCGCCGCTTCAATTGCGCGCGGGCCCCGGGCTGGTTGGCCGCGTGATCGGCGGACTCGGCAACCCGATCGACGACGCGGGTCCGCTGCCGAGCGGCACTCCCATCGACATCATCGCGCCCGCGCCGCAGCCGATGCAGCGGCGTCGCATCGTGGAGCCGATCGCGACGGGCGTGCGGGCGATGGACGCGTGCATTACATGCGGCAAGGGCCAGCGGCTGGGCGTGATGGCCGGTAGCGGCGTCGGCAAGAGCAAGCTGATGGGCATGATTGCGCGGAACACCAACGCCGATGTGAGCGTCATCGCGCTGATCGGCGAGCGAGGCCGCGAAGTGCGCGACTTTATCGATGGCGACCTCGGCACCAAAGGCCGCGCGCGATCGGTGGTGATTGTCGCCACCTCGGACGAGCCTGCGCTGGTGCGCATCAAGGGCGCCTACCTTGCTACGGCGGTCGCTGAGTATTTTCGCGCGCAGGGCCTTGATGTGATGCTGATGATGGATTCCGTCACTCGTTTTGCGATGGCGCAACGCGAGGTCGGCCTTGCGGTGGGAGAACCGCCGACGACGAAGGGCTATCCGCCTTCCGTGTACTCGTTATTGCCGCAACTGCTCGAGCGCGCCGGGACTTCGGAGCGCGGCAGCGTGACGGGGATTTATACGGTGCTCGTCGAGGCGGACGACATGAACGATCCGATCGCAGACGCGACGCGCAGCATTCTCGACGGCCACGTGGTGCTTTCGCGCGATCTGGCGACACGGGGCCACTATCCGGCGGTCGACGTGCTCGAGAGCATTAGCCGCGTGATGATCGACGTGACCTCGAATCGTCACCAGAACGGCGCGCAGGGGCTGCGGCGGATGCTGGCGACGCACCGCGACGCGCAGGACCTGATCAACATCGGGGCCTATGTGAAAGGGAGCAACCCTGACATCGACGAGGCGATTCGAGTCGTGCCGGGGATCAATAAGTTTCTTCAGCAGGGCCTCCACGAGCCCTGCGATTTCTCGACGCTCGAAGCGCAAATGGAGGAGCTCCTGAAGTGAGCGACTCCGCGCGAGGAAAAATCTGATGGCCGCGGATCGGCTCGCGCGCTTCGATGTGCTGCTGCGGGTCCGCAAGCGGCAGGAGGACCTCAAGGCGCAGGCGATGGCGATCGCGCGCACGCAGCACGCGGCCTTGCGCCGCCAGCGCAGCGAACTCGAGCAGCGCCGGCGCGGGCTCATGAAAGAGGCGAGCGTGCTGCCCGGAGTGCCCCTTGAGCCGAGGCGGGTGGAGGCGGTG
>VFKU01000745.1 GCA_009885415.1 Rhodothermota bacterium | reverse complement strand
GATCGGCCATCTCCTTGAGCACAGCATCCCCCGCAGCATCCATTTCCGTTCCTGTGGCTTGCCCGACCGCAAATCGCCGTGCCATTTCAATGCAGACTCTCGGAAGTTTGTCTTCGGGATACTTTTTCTCAAAGAGGGGCAGGACTGCCTCGGCGTATTCGCAGGCGAGCAGCCTTGCCTCCCGGTCACGGTCTTTTTCTTGTTCCGGCAGGACGCAGCGCAAGCCCCATAACGCATCGTCCAGCCCGTTGCTTTCTAGGATGTGGTCAAAGCCAATCGGCTCGTCGTGGTCAAAGTCTTTGGGCAGGCTCCGCAGAAGTTTAGCGTAGCCGTCAGCGCACGGTTGGGCGTCACGGATGATGTTGAGGGTGGTTTTTAGTTTCATGACGATTTCTCCGTGTGGGCGTCGTATTTCGGCATCTTCATCCACGCCTTAATCTCGTCCGTGAATTTCCACTGGGTTTCGCATTGGTCGCAAGACTCCTCATACCAGCCCGACCACGCATAGTCTCCGTCATCGCCAACTGCCACGGCATCATCGCCGGGGTCATCCTGAGAATCGGAAAGCGGCATGATGTAGCCGTTCAGATACGCAAGGTGTCGGTGAAACAGATTGCCATTGGGAGTGATGGTCGCGCACCAGAATACTTCGCGGCCACCTTCGGGCACCGTAGGGATGCCGGTTTGCCATTGCGCCTGTGCGGCGGCGAGTTCGGTTTCGAGTGTGCGGGTAAGGCGGCACATGGTCGTTATGTCAATCCTGCCGCTTTCATGGGGAGATACGTTTGCCGCGGTCTGCTGCTGATCGTGTGCTTGTCGTGGCAGAAGGTTTCCACCCAGATTTCCCATGCCTGGTCCAAGCCTCGGGTGACGAACAACCATTCAGCCTCTAGGAGTCGGTGCTTCGATCGGTACAGTTCAACCGGGGAATGACCTGGGAGCGCTGCCATGATGCGGACGGCGTAGGGGTGGATCACGGTGATTTCTCCTTGTTGAGTTCGGCGCGGAGGGTGGCGTGTTGGTTTATGAGAATTAGGTGACATGGAAGGCCGGTTTCACCCCTCGTATC
>VFKU01000270.1 GCA_009885415.1 Rhodothermota bacterium | reverse complement strand
GGTGCGGGCGGAAGCGGACGCTGGCTATAAGCAGTACGCCGCGTGCAGCGAGTGTTCCGCGCGGCACATCTGCGACGGGTTTCACCGGGACTACGCGGCTTTGTTCGGCGAGGACGAGGCCCGGCCGATTACGGACATCCCGGTGACGCACGATCCCGCCTATTACATCCGCGACCAAGACAAGATCGTCGAGCCCGAGGACCGGGCGTGGGCCCTATAGGCGCGCCACTGACGCAGTCGGTTACTTGGCCTCGGTGGACTTGGTGATGATTTTGTCCACGAGCCCGTAGGCCTTGGCCTCTTCGGCGGTCATCCAGAAATTTCGTTCGCTGTCCTTGGCGACTTTCTCGACCGGCTGGCCGGTCTCCCTCGATATCATCTCATTGATTCGCTGACGAATCTTGATGATTTCCTGGGCCTCGATGCGGATGTCGGAGGCCTGTCCGCCCGCGCCGCCGCTCGGCTGGTGAATGAGGAAGCGCGTGCCCGAAAGCGAAAAACGCTTGCCCTTCGGCGCGGCGAAGAAGATGGGCACCGCGATGCTGGCGACCCAGCCCGCGCCGATGGTGACAATGGGCGATTCGATGAAGCGCATGACGTCGTGAATCGCGTAGCCGGAATCAACATGGCCGCCGGGCGAGGTGATGATGACGCGAATGGGATCGTGCGATTCCGCGTCGAGCACGATGAGCTGCGAGATGACCTTCTGCGCGAGTTCCTGGTCGACTTCGCCGTTGACCAGGACGGTCCTCGCTTTGAGCATGAGCGAACCGAAATCGTCCTTCTTCGCGCTGTCCTGTTTCTCGTCGTCTTTAGCAAACACGTGCATGGATTATGCTCCGGGTCGTCGATGGAAACGGCCGGGAATACGGCCGAAGTTGGGTCTATTGTGCCATGCGCGGCGATCGCGCCGCAAACCGACTTAGCGGGAGAGCCGGATGCGGACGGCGGGGGTGAAGGCGATGGCCGGGCGATTTTCGGCCCAGTGAAATGACGCGGCCCCGTCCTCGCGCACATCCACGAACGCCGCAGGGCGAATTCCTGCTGCATCGGCGATGTTCAGCGTGTATCGCGTCTCACCGCCGGCGGTGGCCGCGTCGGGGCCGGACCATGCCATGATGCTCAGGCCGGTCAGCGTAATTACCTCCTCCTGTAAGAGCGGCGGCAAGGGTTCCTGAATCTGCGTGACCCGCTCGCCCGTGCGCACCTGCACGTTGAACGTGTCCCAGGTGCGCTGCGCCGCGAGAATAAAGAGGCCCGTCTCGCTCGCTGTGCCCTCGGCGGCGAATGCGGCGTCCGCGCCCCAGCGGATGAGCAACGTGACGAGCTCGTCCGCGGTCCAGGTGCGCAGGTCATCGGCCAGCAGCGGATCGCCGACGATGAGCGCGGCGGCGGCGGCGAAGGGGGGCGCATCGTCGGTGGGTACATGGAGCAGCGGCGACTTGCTCTGGCGACGCAACTGCAGACGCAACGAGTAGAGCGCGGCGTCGCGTTCGTTGAGCGCAAACAGGACGCGCTCGTACGCGCACACCGCGCGGTCCTCGGGAAGCGCGGCGGCCACGTCGCGCACTTGCACGAGAACGGCCTGTCGTTCGGATTCGGACGGCGGCGCGAGAACGGAGCGCCCTTCGAGCGGACGGACCGCGCGTTCGAAGGCGAAGGAGGCGAGGTTCGGC
>VFKU01000585.1 GCA_009885415.1 Rhodothermota bacterium | reverse complement strand
CGCGTACTCCGGGTCCATCCCGTTCGAGTAGAAGAAGGAGAAATTCGGCACGAAGTCGTCCACCTTCATGCCCAACGCGCGGTAGTACTCGACAAAAGTAAACCCGTTCGCCAGCGTGAACGCCGCCTGCGTAATCGGATTGCAGCCCGCCTCGGCCATGTGATAGCCGCTGATCGACACCGAATAAAAATTCCGCACCTGCTGCGCAATGAAGAAGCTCTGGATGTCCGCCATCATCCGCAGCGCGAAGTCGATCGCGAAGATGCACGTGTTCTGCGCCTGGTCCTCCTTGAGGATATCGGCCTGCACGGTCCCGCGGACGGCCTTCAGCGCGCCCGCGCGAATCCGCTCGCGTTCCTCTGCCGACGGCGCGCGTTTGTGCTCGGCCTCAAATTTCTCGACCTGCTGGTCGATGGCCGCGTTCAGGAACATCGCCAGAATCATCGGCGCCGGACCGTTGATCGTCATCGACACGCTCGTGCTCGGCGAACACAGATCGAAGCCGGCGAAAAGCGTCTTCATGTCGTCCAGCGAACAAATCGACACGCCCGAAGTGCCCACCTTGCCGTAAATGTCCGGGCGCTCGTCCGGGTCCCAGCCGTACAGCGTCACCGAATCGAAGGCCGTCGAAAGCCGCTTCGCCGGCGAGTCTTTCGACACCAGCTTGAAGCGCGCATTGGTCCGCTGCGCATCGCCTTCGCCCGCGAACATGCGCGTCGCCATCTCGTCTTCACGGCGAAAGGGGAACACGCCCGCCGTAAAAGGAAAACTCCCCGGCGCATTCTCGAGCAGCAGCCAGCGCAGCCGGTCGCCGGGATTACGGAACTTCGGCAACGACACCTTCGGCACTTTCGTACCCGACAAACTCACGCGGTGCAGCGGCACGCGGAATTCCTTGCCGCGGACGGTATACACGTACTCGTCTTTCGCGTAGTCCTCGCGCAACTTCGCGAAATCCGCGAGCAGCTTGCTGCACACCGGAGCGAGTTGGTGGCGCACTTCGTCCAGCTTGTGCTTGAGCGGTGCGTTCGACTCCTCGCCCATCGCCGCCTGCGCGCCTTCCAACTGCCAGATGCGGTCCGCGATCTGCCCCTGCCACTCCGCCCAGGCCTTGTACTTGCGCACGGTCTCGGCGATCTCCGCCAGATATCGCACGCGCTCGCCGGGAATCACCACGCTGCGCGCCGACGACGCCTTCCCCGCCGGCTTCGGCAGTTTCGACCCGCCCAACCATGCCACCCGCGTCTTCTTCTGCAACGCACCCAGCGCGCCGTGATACAGCGCGGTCACGCCATCATCATTAAAGCGTGCGGCGATCGTCCCGTAAACCGGCATGTCCTCCGCCTTCTCGGCAAAGCGCTGATGATTGCGCTGATACTGCTTGCGCACATCGCGCAGCGCGTCTTCCGCGCCCTTGCGGTCGAACTTGTTGATCGCGACCAAGGCCGCGTAGTCGAGCATGTCGATTTTTTCGAGTTGCGACTGCGCGCCGAATTCCGCCGTCATTACGTACATCGGCACATCCACCAGCGGCACGATCGCCGCGTCTCCCTGGCCGATGCCGGCCGTCTCCACGACGATTAAATCGAAGCCCGCCGCCTGCACGACCTGAATCGCGTCGGTCAACGCGCCGCTGATTTCCTTGCCGCCTGCACGCGTCGCCATCGAGCGCATGTACACGCGCTCGCGCCCGAGCGAATTCATGCGGATACGATCGCCGAGCAGCGCGCCGCCGGTCTTGCGCCGCGAAGGGTCGACCGAAAGCACGGCCACCGTCTTGTCGGAGAAGTCGTTCAGAAAGCGCGTGATGAGTTCATCCACGAGCGAACTCTTGCCCGCGCCGCCCGTCCCGGTGATCCCCAGCACCGGCGCCTTCACCGCGCGGCCCGCGAGCGGAATCTGCAACTGCCGCAGCACGTCTTCCTTGATCTCACCCTGCGCTTCTTCCACCGCCGTAATGAACTGCGCCACCGCAAGGTGGTTCTGCGCGGTCAGGTTCTCGATGTGTTCGATCACGGCCTTGAGGTTTTTCGGCGCATCGATGGTCCGCAGCATCTCGTTGATCATGCCTTGAAGCCCGAGCTTGCGGCCGTCCTCCGGCGAAAAAATCCGCGCGACGCCGTAGGCCTCCAGCTCGCGGATCTCGCGCGGCACAATCGTCCCGCCGCCGCCCGCGAAGACCTTGATATGCGCAGCGCCGAGCGCGCGCAGGCGGTCCACCATGTACTTGAAAAACTCCATGTGGCCGCCCTGGTAGCTTGAAACCGCGATCGCGTTCGCGTCCTCCTGCACCGCCGCCTTCACGATCTCGTCCACCGAACGGTTGTGCCCCAGATGAATCACCTCCGCACCCGAGGCCTGTAAAATCCGCCGCATGATGTTGATCGACGCGTCGTGCCCGTCGAAAAGCGACGTAGCCGTCACCATCCGCACATGATGTTTCGGCATATACACCGCCGTCTCCTGCGCAACCGTGCTCATCTCAGTCTCCCTTTCGTCATCGTCATCG
>VFKU01000524.1 GCA_009885415.1 Rhodothermota bacterium | reverse complement strand
TGATGACGCCGGTGAGCACGTCGACGGAGGGGCGCTGGGTGGCGATGATGAGGTGGATGCCGACCGCGCGGGCGAGCTGGGCGAGGCGGAAGATGGCGTCTTCGACTTCGGCGCGGGCGAGCATCATGAGGTCGGCGAGCTCGTCGATAACGCAGACGATGTAGGGCAGCTTGCGGATCGAGACAACGTTTTCGCCTTCTTCGCCGCCGCTGGACTCGACTTCGATCTCGCCGTTTTCGACGCTCTCGTTGTACACGTCGATGTTGCGCACGCGCAGGTGCGTGAAGAGTTCGTAGCGCTGTTCCATCTCGTGGATGAGCCAGCCGAGCGCGGCCGCGGCCTTCTTGGGATCGATCACGACCGGCGTGGTGAGGTGCGGGATGTCGTTGAAGATGGAGAGTTCGACCATTTTCGGATCGATAAGAATGAGCTGCAATTCGTCGGGCGACTTTGTGGCCAAGAGACTGGCGAGGATCGTCTTGACGAAGACGGTCTTGCCGCTGCCGGTGGCGCCGGCGACGAGCAAGTGCGGCATCGAGGCGAGATCCGCGAGCAGCACGTCGCCAGCGATGTCTTTACCCATGGCCAGCGGCAGGCGGCTCTTGTCGGCGAGGAAAATATCGGACTCAAGCAGTTCGCGGATGGCGACGGGCTCGCAGCGCTCATTGGGGATTTCGATGCCGACGCGGCCCTTGCCGGGGATGGGCGCCTCGATGCGAATGCCGTGCGCCTTGAGCGCGAGCGCGATGTCGTCGGCGAGCGCCATGAAGCGGCTGACCTTCACGCCGGAGGCGGGCTCAAGTTCGTAGCGCGTGATCGTTGGCCCGCGCACGATGTCGGTCACGTCGGCGTCGATGCCGAAAGTCTTGAGGGTTTCCTCGAGTTGGAGCGCGGTCTCGCGGAGCTGCGCGGAGACGTCCGGGCCGGGCTCGCGCACCGGTTGGTCAAAGAGCGACATGGGCGGTTTCGTGTATTTCTTTGGGTATTTGTAGTCCGCGGGAAGCTCTTCCTCGTAGGCCTTTCGCCGCAGGGCCCGTTTTTCCGGGGTCTTGTTCGGGTCGGCCTCGGGGCGGGTGGAGATGTAGATCGCCGGACCTTTGGCCGCACCGTCGAATTCGAGTTGTTCGACTTCGGCCTTCTCCTGCCGCGCTTCCGCGCCGTGCACCGCGGGCGTCGTTCGCGTTGCCGGGGACGCCGCAGTAGAAGCGGTTGCAGGAACCTCCTCTACCGGGCGGCGTGCGCGACGCGGCTTGTCGGCGACTTCTTGAATCTTTCGCTTGCGGGGCGTCAAGAGCGAGGCAACCGACTGAAAGAGCGAGACGTCGTCTTCCTCGCCGTCGCGGGGTTCGGGTTTGACGTTGATGACTTTGGCACGCTTGTTTTTCTTCTCGCTGCGATCGGCGCGCGCGCCGAGATACTCCCTGCGCATGTCTTCGATCGAGCGAATAACGAGGTTTAGCGTGGACCAGGCGCCCTGGAGCAGGCGTACGAAAAGAAATTCCGTGGCGAGCAGGGTGCCGATGAGGGTGAAGGTGATCGTGATGACGGCGGTGCCGCCCGCGCCGAACATGCCGCTGAAGAGATACACGACGAAGCCGCCGACCATGCCGCCGGGTTTGGTGCCATTGTCGAAGGCGTTCTGGATGAATCCGGCCGTGGAGGCGATCATCAGGAAGACGCCGAGGAAGCGGCTCCAGACGCGATCGAGGGGTTGGTGCCGGACGAGCATGATGCCCCAGGCGCCGGTGACGATATATAGGACGTGGGCAGCACGGCCGAGGAGGAGGTAGAGCGCGCCGGCAATCATGGTGCCGCCGGCACCGAGATCGGTGATGGAGCGGATGCTCTGGCCCTGGTAGCGATCCATGGCGAGCATGATGAAAAGGGCGAAGGTGAGGGCGAGCGCGGCGATGCCGGCGATTTCGCACCGGCGATCGGACGAAACTGTGGGCATGACCCCCATGACGCTTGCGATCCCCCGCCTCGGTCGTGTTTCACCGGCCCCCCGGCCGCTGATAATCACAGTAAATGATTACCCGCAAGAACACGCTATCAGGCGCGGCCACTGTAGCAGAAGTAGGGCGGAAACGCAACCATATGTTGACGGGTCAGCGGAGCGGTCGCTACGGATGGGGTCTGCTGACTGTTGGGCGGTGTGGATGAAAGCTCTTCCTTAGGGGCGGGAGAAGTAGTGATTACTCACTTTTGATCTGAGGGCGTCAAGAATTGCGCGCCGGGCCCTAGTCAAATGCTGGCGTCTTTGAAGTCCATGTGGAAACTGTCGCCGAGGTAGGCCTCGCGGGCGGCGCGGCTGGAGGCGATTTCGGCCGGGGTGCCGGCAATGAGCACGCGGCCTTCGCTCATGATGTAGGCGCGGTCGGTGATCATCAGCGTCTCGCGTACATTGTGGTCGGTAATTAGCACTCCTATGCCTCTGCGTTTCAACGCGATCACGCCGCGCTGCAGATCGGCCAGCACGATCGGATCAATACCGGCGAAGGGCTCGTCGAGCAGGCACACTTTCGGGTCGGTGGCCAGTGCGCGGGCGATCTCGACGCGGCGGCGCTCGCCGCCGGAAAGCACGTCGGCCTTCGAGTCCGCGACGCGCACGATGTCCATTTCCTCGAGGAGTTCCTCGGCGCGCGCGAGGCGATCTTTTCTGCTCATGGGTTGAAACTCGAGCACGGCGAGGATGTTCTCGCGGGTGGTGAGGCCGGAGAAGACGGAGGGCTCCTGCGCGAGATAAGCGAGTCCGTTGCGCGCGCGGCGGTGCATCGGCGCGCGGGTGACATCCACGTCATTAAAGGTGATCTTGCCTTCCGTCGGCTGGACCAGACCGGCAAGCATGCCGAAAGTGGTGGTCTTGCCGGCGCCGTTCGCGCCGAGCAGTCCGACGACTTCGCCGGGGGCCACTTCGAGCGAGACGTGATCGACCACGACGTTTCGGCCGTAACGCTTGACGAGGCCTTCGGCGTGGAGCACGGGCTTACGCTTCAACTGAGGGACGGCCGGGGATTTTTCGCCGGCGGTCTTCTTCGCCGCGGAGGACTTTCGACTCACGCTAAACCTCCGCGCGACTTCACGGTGTCTTTGCCGGCGCGTCGCCCGAGGGGGCGATAGAGAAACTCTCAATCTGCCCGGGCCCCATGACGAACTCGCGCGTGTTGAGATCCAGCTCGAAGGAACTCGTTTTCGCGCCGCGGATTTGGGCGTTGTCGATGGTGACGTTTCCGCGAAACCGGGCCTTTCCCGCGGCCAAATCGACGGTGGCCTCGTCTGCGTGGAAAGTCCCCTGGCTATGGGCGAATGCGACGTGGCCCTTGAGCAGCATTTCGGCGGGCATCGTGTCCTGGGTCTTCGAATAACTGAAGGTGACTGTATCGGCGTCCACGTTCATCGTGTCGTCGGCGTTCTTTCCGACGATCACGAGGTGCGCGGGGCCTTTGATCTCGCGGATTTGTCCGGCGATGTTTCCAGAGATGCCCCGGTGCGGTTTGATTTCGATCGATTCAAACTTCGTTTCCGGGGCGGCATCTTTCGCGTCGGCCGGGGCCTTTTGTTCGACGGCCTCGGCGAGTTGAATCGTCGCCGATCCGCCGCCCAATTCAAGCCGATCGGTGTCGGGATAGATAGCGATCGAACTCCCGGTGATTCGATTGGCCCCGTCGTCGAACGTGGCGATGGATTCAGATCGCGCAATTCGCGCGGTGTCGTCCCACAACATGTCGGCGACGTCGACGACGACGCGGCCGGCCGTAAGGCGCACGCCGCCGGCCAGTTGTGCGGCCTTGTTGTTGAGGTCGAAGATCATCGACTTCGAAATGAGCACGAGATTTTCTTCCGGCTGGCGGTAGATGATGGCTCGGGAGTTGTCGAGCGCCCAGACCCCCAAATCGGCCATCTGTTTTCCGGTGTCCGCGTGGACGGAGAACGCGGGGCCTTCGAGTTCGCCGAAGGTGGGCTTGGCGGAATCGAAGCGGAGATCGATGCCGGCGCTTTCGCTGACACCTTGGCCGGAGGGTTTGTTCTGTCCGGCGCCGCAGAGCGCGGCGGCCGCAAGCAGGAGCATCGATACGGTCATCCGCTTCATGCGGCCCCCACTTTGGCGTTTTTGTGATAGATGGCCTTGAGGCCTTTGAGCGTAAGGAGCGGATCGACGACGTCGATTGAAGCGGCGACACCTGCGATGGTCGTCGCAAGGCCGCCGGTCGCGATGACGCGGGGCTTGGCGCCCATTTCGCTCGCCATGCGGCGGACGAGACCATCGATCATTTCTGCGTAGCCGTAGGTGAGGCCGGAACTGATGGCGTCGACGGTGTTGCGCCCGATGACTTTCTCTGGCACGGCCACGTCCACGCGCGGGAGTTTGGCGCAGTTCTCGAAGAGGGCGGTCGCCGAGAGCTGGATGCCGGCGAGGATGATGCCGCCTTTGTATTCGTTGGCGGCGGTGATGTAGTCGAGCGTGGTGGCGGTGCCGAAATCGAGGATTATTTTTTCGCCGGGATACTCTTCGGAGGCGCCGACGGCGTTCACGAGGCGGTCGGCGCCGAGCTCCTTCGGATTTTCGTTGTGGAGTTTGATGCCGGTCTTGATCCCCGGCTCGACCATGATGGGCTCGACCTTGAAGCCTTCGCGGGCGACTTGGATGAGGGCGGTGTTGAGCTGGGGCACGACGCTGCTAATGCAACAACCGGTGACGGCGGCGGGATCGTGGCCGCCTTCGCGCATGAGCATGCCGAAGAGGATTCGGATTTCGTCGGCAGTACGGTATCCGTCCGTCATCAAGCGCCAGTGCGTGAGCAGGGTGTCGCCCCGGTAGAGGCCGATGACGATGTTCGAGTTTCCCGCATCGATGACTACGAGCATGGTTTAGTGTCCGTCCAAGAATTCGAGGTCGCCGCTAAAAATCAGGTGGCGACCGTCCGCCGCATCGACGACGAGGGCGCCGCGGCCCTCAATCTCGAGCACGCGGCCCTCGACGCCGTTGCAACGGATTATCCGGCCCGCCATCGCGCAGGCCTGGGCCCACGTCCGGTGGACTTCGACCAGTCCGCCCCCACGCAGCAGGATAATGCTTCGGTCGAGTTCGGTCAAAATGGCGCGGAGGACCTCGGCGCGATCCCAGGTGCCGCCGAGTTCGGACTCGAGCGAACCCGCTTTCGCGCGCAATTCGGCCGGAAAGTCTTCGGCGGTGTGGTGCACGTTCAGACCGATGCCGAGGGCCGTGCGGCCGGCACGGTGTTCGACGAGGATGCCGCAGATTTTCTTCCCGTGACACAGCAGATCGTTCGGCCATTTGATCTTGAGCGCGACGCGGGGCGCGAGCGCGTCGCGGACGGCGAGCGCGGCGGCGAAGGACAGCCCCTCGAGGTGCCCCTCGAGCGCGACGGTGAACCAGAGGCCGAGGCCGGGCGCGCTGTGCCAGGTGCGGCCGAGGCGTCCGCGGCCGGCCGTCTGTCGATCGGCGACGATGACCAGACCGTCTTCACAATGATCGAGCGCGTAGATATTGGTGGAGTCGATCTCGTCGAAGGCGATCACCTTGCGGCCGACGAGCACCGTGCCGGGCGGCGCGGCGATCAAGGAATCGTAAGCGATCGCGCCGTTCACGGCGGGCCTAGTCGAGCAACTCGATTTCGAGCGATAGATCGGCGGCGGGCGCGGAGTGCGTGATCGCGCCAGTCGAGATGAGATCGACGCCGGTCTCGGCGACGCTGCGGACGGTGTCGAGCGTGACGTTGCCGCTGGCTTCGAAGAGGACGCCGCGTCCCCGGCCGCGCTCGACCGCGTCACCCATCGAAGCGAGGTCCATGTTGTCGAGCAGAATAACGTCGGCACCAGCGGCGAGGGCCTCGTCGCACTCGGCGAGTGAAGTGACCTCGACTTCGATCTTCATCAGGTGGTGCGCGCCGGCGCGGGCACGTTCGATGGCTGTGGTAATGCCGCCGGCGGCGCGGATGTGGTTGTCCTTGATCAGGATGCCATCGTAAAGCGCCGTGCGGTGGTTGTGTCCGCCGCCGTGGCGCACGGCCTCTTTTTCGAGGCGGCGGAAGAGCGGGGTCGTCTTGCGCGTGTCGGTGACGCGCGCGGGAAG
>VFKU01000402.1 GCA_009885415.1 Rhodothermota bacterium | reverse complement strand
CGCAGCGCCAGCGTCACCCGCTCCACCCCGCACCACCCCCCGCGGCACGCCGTGTGCCCATTCGTGGAGCGACGCATGGGTCGCGCAGGTCGAGGCGCGCGAGGAGGCGCTGGCCCGCCGCATTTGTGGCGCGCGGACGGTCGGCGGCACGCCGTGTCCTTTGCCGAGCGAGCACCCCACGGGCCGCTGCCGGCATCACGGCGGGTTCCCGCTCACGGGCGCGCCGGCGGACAATCGCAACGCGGTCGTCCACGGGCTCTATTCGCGCCGCCTGATGATCTGCGGCACGCATTGTCCGGCCTGGCAGAGTTGCCCGATGGGCGGCGGGTCCACCTTTTCTTTTGAGAAAGAAAAGGTGGAGCCAAAAGAAACGGAATCGCTTCGCGAGACTGCCGGGGTTCCGCCGCCGTTGAGCTACGGCCAGCAGTTGATGAAACTCCCGCTCGCCGAGCGGCCGCTGTGTCCCTTCGAGCAAGCCGAATACAACGCGACCGTCACCGACGTGATGAAACGGACGCAGGCGCGCGCGGAAAACTCCTTCGGCTTGCACCTGGCCCACCAGGTCGCGCTCCTGACCGTGATGGTCAGCCGCGCCGCACGCGCCCTCGCCACGAAACCTTTCACCGAAAAAATGGAGCAGTCCGCCGAGAATTACTACATGTCCGTCGACAAACCCAGCGCGGGCTTGGTCGCCTTTGAAAAACTTTCCCGCGAGCTCCGCCGCTGGATCGCGATGATCGAGAAGGATTACCCGCCCTACAACACCGAGGCCGTCACCAAGCGCGAGCACGAGCTGCGCCGGATGTGCGACACCCACCCCGATCCCGACGAAGCCGCCGCGCTCGACCTCAGCGGCAAAATCGCCCAGATGGAAAACGCCAAAAACGCGGCGGCGTGGACCGCAAACCTCATGGACATGGACAAACAAATCATGGAAACCATGTTCGCCCGCTTCGGCGTAAAACCCAAAGGCCCAACCCAGACCAATTTGAACACGGAGAAGGTCAAGAGCGAAGAGCAGATTAAGGACAAAGTAATTGGAGGACAGGATCCGGAAGGGCAAGCGTCCTCACGAGCCGAGAGCGGCTAGGGTCACGAAAGTAGGGTGGGCTTCAGTCCATCAATCTCGTTGCTATGCGGCGCGAAGGCGGTG
>VFKU01000667.1 GCA_009885415.1 Rhodothermota bacterium | reverse complement strand
GGACTCCACGATTTCGACCCCGGGTCGTAAAGACCTCCCCCTTCTACGTTCCACGAGAAAACCTGCGATCCCGTCCAGGTGACGAACGGGCCGACTTTCAGCGAGTCGACGTCGCCTTTTCCGGCTTCGTCCACCTGCCAGACGCAGTGGGTTGCGTTCGCGGTGTCGGGAGGAAGCGCGAAGGCGAAGAGGACAACCAAAAGAACGAGCGCAGAGGTCGAACCGAGGGAAAGGCGACCAACCTCGCGACGGCGCATCAGAAGCCGGCCGGCTGGAAGCCGGCGATCCCAGTGAGTTCGATAACCGTTGGCGCGCCCCGGGGCGTCCCGCCGTCGAACATCAAGGGGCGCCACCAAGTCATTGAACTCTCCCTCACGAACTCCGCCGCTCGTTTACCCCAGCTTCATCAGCCGATCCATCAAATCGACCACGCGGTTCGAGTAGCCCCACTCGTTGTCGTACCAGCTGACCGCCTTGATCCAGCCGTCGGCGCGCGCGTCGGTCGACAGGGCGTCGAAGACCGAGGAGTGTGGATTGCCGATGACGTCGCTCGAGACGAGCGGCACCTCGCTGTATTCGAGAATCCCCTTGAGCGGCCCTTCGGCCGCCTCGCGGATCACGCGATTGACGTCGGCGGTGGTCGGCTTCGCCCGCACGCGGCAGACGAGGTCGACGATCGAGCCGTCGGGAACGGGGACGCGCATGGCGATGCCATCGAGCTTCCCCTTGAGGTTCGGCAGCACCTTGCCGACGGCGCGCGCGGCGCCGGTGGTGGTGGGGATGATGGACTCCGCGGCCGCGCGCGAACGGCGCAGGTCCTTATGCGGCATGTCGAGCACGCGCTGATCGTTGGTGTAGGCGTGGATGGTGTTCATGAGACCGCGCTTAATGCCGAAGGCCTCGTGGAGCACCTTGGCCAGCGGCGCGAGGCAGTTCGTCGTGCAGCTTGCGTTGGACACGATGAGGTCCGTGGGCTTGAGCGTGTCGTCGTTCACGCCCATGACGATGATCGCGTCGACGTCGTCCTTCGGCGGAACGCTGAGCAAAACTTTCTTCGCACCGCCGGCAATGTGCTTCATACAATCGGCCTTCGCCGTGAACACGCCGGTGGATTCGAGGACCATCTGCGCGCCGCTCGCGCCCCACTTGATCGCCGCGGGGTCCTTCTCCGCGCTGATGGTGATCGTCTTGCCGTTCACGACGATCGCGTTGCCCTTCGCTTCGACCGTCCCCGCGAAGCGGCCGTAGGTGCTGTCGTACTTGAGCAAATGCGCCAGCGTCTCGGCGTCGGTGAGGTCATTGATGAGCACAACTTCGAAGTCGCGGCTAGCGACGAGCAGCTTGAAGACATTGCGGCCGATGCGGCCGAAGCCGTTGATGCCAATCTTGATTGCCATGATGATGCTCCTCTTGCCTGGTTGCTGGTACCGGGATCGTGCCGTCCGTCCCTTTCTGGAAACGGACGGAGACCGGCGCGTGCGAATCGCCGCGGTGTGCGGAAATCTAGCCGAATTGCGGGCGGATTATCGCAAATTCCCGCGCGTTCGGTCAAAGACTGCGGGGCAATTAGGCCGCAATCCATCCCATCCATGCGGCGGCGAGCACGAGTGCGCCGAGCGTGATGCGGTAGTAGCCGAAGGGTTCGAAGCTGCGCGCGCGGATGTAGCCCATGAAGACGGCGATGACCGCATAGGCCACGGCGAAGGAGATCGCCGAGCCGAGGCCGATCAGGGCCCACCGTTCGCCGGTGAAATCCAATCCGCCCTGCATCAGCTTGTAACCCGTCGCGGCGAACATGGTGGGGATGGCGAGGAAGAAGGAGAATTCGGCGGCGGCGCGGCGGTTTGCGCCCAGCGCCATGGCGCCGATGATGCTGGCGGCGGAGCGCGAGGTGCCGGGGATCATGGCGAGGCACTGGATGAACCCGATGAGCACGGCGGTGCGCATCGGGATGGCGGCGACGCTCTCGTATTTCACGGTTCGCTCGATCCGCTCGAGCGCGATCAGCACAACGCCGCCAACGATGAGCGCGATCGCTACGGGGACGGGCGCGAAGAGGTGCGCTTCGAGGAAATCATCGAGAAGTTTTCCGAGCACCAACGCGGGCACGACGGCGACGATGATCTTCGTCCAGAGCGCGAAGAGATCGCGGCGGGGTGCGCCGCTGCGCGTGAAGGGCCAGAGGTCTTTCCAGAAATAGGCCACGACCGCGAGGATGGCCGGGAGCTGGATCACGACCATAAAGGCCTTGTTGAAGGCCTCGTCCTCGGTGAGGCGGACGAAGGCGTCCACGATGATCAGGTGCCCGGTGCTGCTGATCGGCAGGAACTCGGTCACTCCCTCGACGACCGCAAGCAGAATAGCCTTTAGATAAAGAACCACCGATTCCCCCTTGGGCGCGCGGCCCGGCGGAATCGTACCACGCGCGGCGCCTCCGGCGAGGGGCAAAGGGCGCGGTTTGCCGCTTTTTTGCCGGAGTTTTCGCGTGCTGGTAAAATGGGCGTCCCGTCCCGGTGTGTTTCCTCCGCGATCGCGTTGCCGGTTGGAGAGGTGTGCGGTCCTGCCGGACGGGCGGGCGAGGTGCGCCGTGGCGATCGAGCATACGGAAGCGGTGGTGGTCCGTGGCGTGGATTACAGCCAGACGAGCCGCATCGTGACCTTTGTGACGCCGGGCCGCGGGCGGCTGGCGTGCATGGTGAAGGGCGCGCGACGGCCGGGCTCGGCGTCGGGCGCCGCGCTGGACACGTTTAGCCGCGTCGAGATCGGCGTGATTTGGAAGGAGTCGCGGTCGATCCAGACGCTGACCGATTGCCTGGTGCTGGACAGCTTCCCGGCGCTGAAGGCGGATTTGGACAAGTCGATGTGCGGATCGGTGGCGCTCGAGGTCGCGCTGAAGACGGCGCACGAGAATGAGCCGAGTGCGCCGCTGTACAGCGCCTTGGTGCAGGGACTCGAAGGTCTCGCGGCGTGGGCCGGTCCGGCGGAGGTGTACGCCTGTCGGATGCTGCTGCGCTTGTTGTCGGCGGCGGGTTTTGCGCCGATGCTGGATCGCGATTGTTTTACGGGCGCGCCGCTGGAGGGCGCGTGTGGATTTTCGCTCGATGGCGGTGCGACGCGCTCGAGCGCGAAGAAGGATTATTCGCTGACGGCGGCGGAATTGTCGCTGCTTCAGCAGGTGGCCGGAGCGGGCGCGTGTCCCGCTTCGGGCGAGGGCGCGAAGCTGCTTCGGCTGCTATGCGCGTATACGGAAAGGCAGATGGACCTCACGCTGCGCAGTGCGCGCGTGCTGGATCAAATGAGAAACAAGGCCGGGGCGGTCCCGGTGAAATGATGAGCGGCCTGGCCGCGTGAAGTGACCCGAATTGACCACACCGATCGAAAATATTCGAAATTTCAGCATCATCGCGCACATCGATCACGGCAAGTCCACGCTGGCGGACCGTCTGCTCGAAGTCACCAAGACCATCGACAAGCGGTTGATGAAAGAGCAGACGCTCGACTCGATGGACATCGAGCGCGAGCGCGGCATCACGATCAAGTCCGTTGCGGTGCGGATGAACTACAAGAGCAAAGACGGGAAGGACTACGTCCTGAACCTGATCGACACGCCGGGGCATGTCGATTTCGCGTATGAGGTTTCGCGCAGCCTGGCGGCCTGCGAGGGCGCGCTGCTGCTGGTGGACGCGACGCAGGGCGTCGAGGCGCAGACGCTGGCGAACGCGTACAAAGCGATCGAGCAGCATCTCGAAATCATTCCGGTCATCAACAAAATCGACCTCGCCAGCGCCGATGTCGAATCCGCCCGCCGGCAATTCACCGACATCGTCGGGCTCGACGGTAGCCGGGCGGTCCTCGCCAGCGGCAAATCGGGCCTGGGCGTGGAAGACATCCTCGAGGCCATCGTCGAGCGGATACCGCCGCCCAAGGGCGATCGGAAAGCGCCCCTCCGCGCGCTGATTTTCGACGCGGTATACAACGATTACCGCGGCGTCATTGTTTACCTGCGCGTGGTCGAAGGCCGGATCGCCGCCGGCTTCAAAGTCAAAATGATGTCGAACGACGAGAAATACGAGGTCATCGAAGTCGGATCGCTTACGCCGCAGATGCGCGCGGCCGAAGATCTCGAGGCCGGCGAAGTCGGCTATATGATCTGCAACATCCGATCGCTCGACAAGACGAAGATCGGCGACACCGTCACCGACTTGCTCAAGCCCGCCACCGAGGCGCTGCCCGGCTATTCGGAGCCGAAACCGGTCGTGTTCTGCGGCATGTACCCGGCGGCCGACACGGACTACATGCAATTGCGCGACGCGCTCGATCGGCTGCGGCTGAACGACTGCTCGTTCTCCTTCCAGGCGGACAGCTCCGATGCGCTCGGGCTCGGCTATCGCCTCGGCTTCCTCGGGCTGTTGCACATGGAAATCGTGCAGGAGCGCCTCGAACGCGAATTCGGGTTGACGCTCGTGACGACCGTGCCCAACGTGTCCTACCGCGTCACGCTGACCAGCGGTGAGGTGATGGAGATCGAAAACGCCTCGAAGATGCCGCCCTCGAACGAGATCGACGTCACAGAGGAGCCGTATATCGAGGCGGACATCATGGTGCCGACGCAGTACCTGAGCGCGGTGATCGATTTGTGCAAGAAGAAGCGCGGGATTCATATCCGCGTGGACTACATCGACGCGAACCGGTGCATGGCGATTTATCAGATGCCGCTGGCGGAGATCGTGCTCGACTTTTACGACAAGCTTAAAACGTATACGCGAGGCTACGGGTCGCTGGAGTACCGCATTCTCGGTTACCGGCCGGGCGATCTCGTCAAGCTCGACATCATGCTGAACGGAGATCGCGTGGATGCGCTCTCGTGCATCGTGCACCGCGACCGCGCCGCGATCGTGGGCCGCGGGCTCGCAGCAAAATTGCAAAAACTTATCCCGCGGCAACAGTTCGAGATCGCGATCCAGGCGGCGATCGGCGGGAAGATTATCGTGCGCGAGACGGTCAAGTCTATGGGCAAGAACGTGACCGCCAAGTGTTACGGCGGCGACATCTCACGCAAGCGCAAGTTGCTCGAGAAGCAAAAGGCAGGCAAGAAACGCATGAAGCAGGTCGGGTCGGTGGAGGTGCCGCAGGAGGCCTTCATGGCGCTGCTCAAGGTGGATGACGACGGAGCCTAAAGGTGGACGCGCCCATTGAGCCCGCTCAGCGGGATCGCCGCCGCGCTTCGCGCGACCGCCGGCGGCGCATGCGCGATCGGCGGAATTTCTGGCCGCGCTTTGTGTCCGGCGGCAGCGTGGGCAGGGCGCTACGCGCACTTACGGGCCCGTGGTCGAGTGCGAACGGCCTGAGCTGGTTGCGGCTGCTCATTCTCTTTTTCATCGTGCGCTGGGGCATGGTCACGGTGTACAGCATTCCCTCACCGTCGATGGATCCGACACTGCACGGCGTGCCCTCGCTTATCGCCCGCGACCGCGTCGCCGTGAACAAGCTCGCCTTCGGGCCGAGGGTCCCCTTTACCGCGCAGCGAATTTTCTCGACCGGCGCGCCGAGGCGGTGGGACATCGTGGCCTTCGATTCTCCGGAACCCACGAGCGAGGGCTACGTGTTGATCAAGCGGGTTGTCGGCCTTCCGGGCGATGTCGTGCAGTTGAATCACGGCGCTTTGCGCATCAACCACGTGTTCGTCGAGCCGCCCGCCGGACTAGACGGCAAGCTGAACTACACGGTCGGCCTGGAAGCAACGGACGAGGAGGTCAACCGGCTTGCGCTGACGTGGGCAAAGTCCGGCCTGATCCCGGCGGATGTGACCGACAGCGCATCGCCGCAACGCATACAACTCGGACGAGAACTCGCGGTGCTGAAGGAACAGATCCGAAATCTTAATGTGAGGAAGATCGGACCCAACACGGCGATCAGACTGACGGCAAAACTCAGTCCGGGCGGCAAGGCTCTCATCAAAGACTGGCTGCAAAGCCAGATACGAAAGCAAGGCCCTTCGATCTATGGGGTGTCGGATTCGCCGGAGACCACGGTCGTGCCGGAGGGGCACTATTTCTTGTTGGGCGACAACGGCCCGCAGAGCATCGACAGCCGGATTTTCGGATGGGTGCCGCGGGGCAATCTGATCGGCCGGGCCTTTGCCATCGTCACGCCCATTGGCCGCGCGCGTGATCTCTCAGGCTTTCTCGAATCACCCCGCGGGCGTTTCGTTTTTTTTGGCACGCTCGCGCTGGTCGCGTTGTGGGAACTCATCCCTGGATTTCTGGCGTTCTCGTGGAAATTGCGCGGCGCGATTCCCGCGCTTGGCTTGCGCCGGGGCGATCGCGTGCTTGTGAATCGCATCGGGTATGGGCCGCGCGTTCCATTTACCAACTACCGCCCGTTCTGGTGGCGCGTTCCTGCGCCGGGCGACGTGGTCTGTTTTCTCATGTCCAGTTCGCGCGGCGCCTTCGATCTCTACTTCGGCGAGGTGGTGTCGGTCGCGCGGGAGCGCGGTTTGCGCGTGATCGTTCGCGGGCCCGGCGCGGAGGAGGCGCGGCTGCTCAGGCTTCGCCCGCGCGATGTCGTGGGGCGCACGCTGGCGGTGTGGCGGCCGTGGGGGCGGCGGGGGCGCGTGCGCGCGTCGGCCCAGGTCGAAAGCGTGGGCGGCGATCGCCTACACTAGCGCGCTTATGGCCTCGAATCCCGATGCAAGCCCTTCTCCAACGCCGAATCGTCACCCTTGGCTCCAGACCGGCTGGGAATGGACCAAGAGTATCGCCATCGCCGTCGGCATCGCGATGCTGATCCGATGGCCGATCGCGGAGCCCTTCAAGATTCCCTCCGGCTCGATGATTCCGACCTTGCGGATCGACGATCGCATTTTCGTGAACAAGCACGCCTATGGCGTGCGCTGGCCCTTCAACGGCTTCCGCATTCCCTTCACACGTACGACGATTTGGTACACCGATAAGTGGCTGTGGAAAGGTCCGCTGCCCGAACGCTGGGACATTGTCGTCTTCAAATCGGCTGAAAACCGAATGGAACACGATACGCTGGTGAAGCGAGTGGTGGGATTGCCGGGCGAACGGGTGCTGATTCGCAACGGAAATATTTACATCAACGGCGAGCCACTCGCGCTCCCGCCGGACATGCCCGATGTGTATTACACGGACGAGACCGGGCGGAGCGAGGGCTACGGGCTTATCGACGATGACGCGCACTCGCTCGTGCCCGAGGGCTGTGTGTTGCTCTTCGGCGACAACAGTGGTCAGAGCCGCGATGCGCGCTGGTTCGGGTTCATGCCTCACAAGAACATTCTCGGCCGGGTGACGGCAATCTGGTTTCCGAAATCGCACTGGCGAGATTTTTCCGGCTTCACCGGTACGTGGTGGTGGCGCGGCGGCTGGACGCTGATCGCGTTGTATACCTTGGTGCGGGTGTTCGTCGGCCGCACGGTGAAGGTCTATTCCGACGGCCTCGCCGGCGCGGTCGCGCGTGGCGAGCACCTCTTCATCCGATTTTCTCTCGGTCTGCCGATTCCGTTCACCGGCATTCGAATCGGCCGCGGGCGCGAGCCGCGCCGCGGCGATGTCGTCCTCTATAGGCCGCCGAAGGGATCGAAGGCACCGGAGCTGCTCTTGGGCATCGTCGCCGGATTGCCGGAGGAGAAGGTGTACCTGCAGGACGGCCGGCTGGAGATCGACAACAAGCCGGTGACGGGCGCGGGCATTCTGAGCGAGCCGCGATTCACGCCGAACGGCCAGGGTGGGAAGTTCGGCATGAGCAAGAGCAAGGAATTTACTGCAGTGCCCGCCGCGCATTATTTTCTGTTGTCGAACGGCGCCGGTTCCGCGCCGGACAGCCGCGCGCTCGGGTGGATTTCCCGTGAGCGTCTCGTCGGGACCGCGACGCGGGTCTGGTGGCCCTTGGGCGTTGCGCGGCCGCTTTCGATCTCGATCGGCACGTCGGCATTGTCCATGGCTGCCGCTAACCTATCCGGCTCCCCCG
>VFKU01000940.1 GCA_009885415.1 Rhodothermota bacterium | reverse complement strand
CGGAACCCTCATGCGACGCCTCCTGCTTCAAGCCAGAGCCATCCTCAGAAGCAATCAACCCTACGACCCAAAACATGCTTGACTTTTCATCACGGTATCTCGCAATGACAAAGGGGGAGCGTAGCTGTCGCGTCAGGGCGTAGGGTGCGAGCCGGAATCGGTGGGGGACTTGGCTTCGGTGGGTTTTGCGAGCGCTTTTCGCGCGGTACGTTTTTTTGCGGCGGTGTAAATGTCGAAGGCGCCGGGCCACAGTCGTATGAGGGCCATCATGGCACGCGCTTCCCATCCGACCGCGATCGTCTTCTTATGATTGGCGATGCCTTTCACGAATTGGCGGGCGACGTATTCTTGGCCCAGCAGCGAGCCGCCCGCGAGGATCGCGCGGGTCTCGGGCGGATAGAGTTTTACTTCCTCGCGGTACCCGGGCGTGTCGGTGTCCGGCGGGAGTAGCAGATGGACGCGGACTCCGCGGTCGCCGTATTCGGCGCGCAGGGTGTCTGCCAGATTGCTGAGCGCGGCCTTGGTGGGGCCGTAGGCGGAGAAGCCGAAGATGCCCATGTGTCCGGCGGGGGACGAGGTGATGGCGAGGAATCCGCCTTTTGGATTTTGGAGGAGGTGGGGCAGCGCGAGGCGCAGGGTGTAGATGACGCCGCGCAGGTTGGTGTCGATTTGACGGTCGAAGTCCGCGAGCTCGAGTTCGTGAAAATTTCCGGGGTGGCAGTAGCCGGAGTTGGCGACAATGCCGTCGAGCGGGCCGAGCTCGAAGAGGATCATGTTGATGTAGTCGGCGAGGGTCTCGGCGTTGGTGACGTCGCAGGCGTAGGCGCGCACGATCGAGCCGCTGCCGAGGCTTTCGAGCGCGGTCTTGGCCGCCTGGAGGTCGTCCTTCCCGCGTGCGATGAGCGCGAGGTTGGCGCCTTCGCGGGCGAATCCTCGGGCCATCTCGAGGCCGATGCCGCGTGAACCTCCGGTGATCAGGATGTTCTTGCCTTTGAATGGATTGAGGATCATCGCAGGGCCTCTTCTGGTGCTTGGAGCGGTCATCGGTGTTCTGTGCACGAGAGTATAGGCAAGGACGCTCGCGCGCGCACAAAAGGGAAACGGGCGCAGACCCGAGAGTCTGCGCCCGTCGTCGGAGCGCTCAGCCGTTTAGGCCGGTGCTTAATTTTCGGTAACGCGAGACTTCAGTCGCCGGAGGTCTCGCCTTTTTGAATCTGTATGCCAGAGTCTGACACCTGGACGTTCACCGGGCGCGAGTAGTGGAAGAAGCCGATCATCATTTCTTCCCAGGTCTGGTCGCCCCAATGGACGGCCTTTTCCGGGTCGGGGTTATACGGGTTCTTGCTGGAGTTGTCGAAGTGCGCGACGACGTGCATCTTTGCGCCGGCCGGCACTTCGAGCGGCTTCTCGAAGTTGTAGGTCGTCTGCCAGTTGAAGTCGTATTTCGGCACGGAAATGATCTGCTCTTCGCGGCCGTCGGGATAGACCATGAAGTAATCGAAGGACTTGCCGCGGTAGTGCGCGTGCGGCGAGAGCGACATGATCGTGACGCCTGTCTTGAAGGGCAGGTAGGCCTCGACTTTGTGGTTCTCGGCGTTCGCCGGAATCTCGAAGTCGTGGTTGATGCAGTTGCCGGTCATCATCTGGTTCGTGATCGGCCCCTTGGCGAACTTGATGCCGAAGCGCGAGCGGTCGTTCTCGAGTTTGCCCGTCGGCGTGTAGTGCACTTGCCAGATCAGGCTCGAGCCGGCCGGAATCTTGCGCGCCTGGCCGGCGGGAAGAATCTGCGGTATGCCGCCCGGCGCAAACGCGTCCAGGAACCCGCCTTCGTCGTCTTCGCCGACTTCTTCGCTGCGGAAGTTCATCGGCTTCTTGGGGTCGCTGACGAACATGATGATGTGGTGGACGACCTTCGGGTTGCCCGGCAGGCACTCCATCGCCGAGACCCAGACGTCTTCCTTGAAGTTCGTCTTCGTCTCGAAGTACTTGTACGGCACGACGCCGGTCGGATTGACCGCAGCGCCCTCCGGCATATCGAAGATCATGTCCGGCGTGCCGATGCGCCACTCGCTGCGGTTCGCGGCCTCGGCCGTCTTGAGGTCGGCCGGGTTGCCCTGCGGCATACCGCCATCGACCCACGCGGCGACCATTGCTTTCTGATCGACGGTTAGGCTGCGGTCGTTCGACCAGTGGCCGATTTTCGGATCCGCGTGCCAAGGCGGCATGCGGCCGTCGCCGGTCACTTCTTTGATCATCTTGCCCCAGCCGCGCGTCTGGCGGTAGTCCGTCATGCTGAAGGGCGCGATGCCGTTCGGGCGGTGGCACTCGCCGCACTTGGCTGCGATCAACGGGGCAATGTCTTTGGTGTAAGTGTACTTGCTCGTCGCGCCAGCCGCGGGGGCCGAGACTTCCTCGGCGCCGAAGGCCACCGGTGCAACCAGGACGCCGGCCAAGGCCAGCGCCATTCCGGCGGAAAACAGTTTGGAACCCTTAAGCATTGAAAAAACCTCCCAAGTGATTTCGTCCGGCTTGGCCGGAGCAGTCGAGCACTCTAACCCGGAAACTGAGTCCGGGTTCACATTCGGGGCGGCCTCCCAGCGGCCCGTCCAGAATGCGAGCATTTTATCACATTATCGCCGAAAATCAAGTCTCTCATCGCGCAGAATAGGCCGGGTTTTGGCCTCTCGCGGCCGCGTTTGCTAGGCTCAATCTTCCTGACGCCAGCCAAGGGAGCCAACCGTATGAAGAAAGTGCTGCTAGTTCCGGTGGATTTTTCTGCGGCGGAGGCCGCGGTGACCGCCTGCGCCGAGGGTTTGGCGAAAGCCTTGAACGCTCAGATCGTCCTGCTGCATGTCGAGGCGCCGGAGCCGGGATTCGTCGGCTACGAACCGGGCCCGCAGACGGTGCGCGACTCGGTGGCGCGCTCGATTCATGGAAACGCCCAGGCCCTCCATAAAATCCGGGACCGCCTGCGCGTAGAGGGTCTCGAGGTCGAGAGTTTGCTCATTCAAGGGCCGACCGTAGAAAAAATCGTGGACGAGGCGAAGCGCCTGAAGGCGGCCTACATCGTTGTCGGGTCGCACGGTCATGGCGCACTCTTCGAGCTCGTCGTGGGCAGTGTGAGCGACGGCGTCATCCGGCACGCGCCGTGTCCTGTGGTCGTCGTGCCGCGGGCGGCGAAAAGCGGGAGCTGAGCCGATGGCCAATCCATCTTCCTCGCGCGCGTGGCGCAATTGGTCTGGCCGGGTCGAGTGTCGTCCCGGAAAATTCGCTGAGCCGAAATCGCTGAGCGAACTCCAGACCGTCGTGCGCGACGCGGCGGCCGCGGGCAAAAAGGTGCGCGTGGTGGGCTCGGGGCATTCGTTCACGGAACTCGTCGCGACAGACGACGTCCTGATCACGCTGGACGGCATGCAGGGCCTCGTCGAGGCGAAGCCGGAGGCGGGCGAGGCGACGGTGTGGGCGGGGACGAAGCTGCACCGGCTCAATCCGATGCTCGACGAGCAAGGCCTGGCGATGGAGAACCTCGGCGACATCAACGTGCAGTCGATCGCCGGTGCGGTGAGCACGGGCACGCACGGCACCGGGATGAAGTTTGGAAATATTGCGACGCAGGCGATCGGCTTGACGCTGGTGACGGCGTCGGGCGAAGTGCTGGAGCTTTCGGAGACGAAGGACCGCGACTTGTTCAAGGCGGCGCAGGTGTCGCTGGGGACGCTGGGCGTGATCGCGAAGGTGCGGCTGCGGCTGGTGCCTTCGTACAAGCTCGATTACTGGCGCAAAAAGAGCACGTTTACCGAGACGCTGGCGAAGGCGGAGGAGTGGCGCGACGCGCACCGGCAGTTCGAGTTCTATTGTTTCCCGCACGCCGAGCAGGTGCAACTGAAATTCCTCGACCAGACGGACGCGCCGGTGAACGTGAACGCGCGGAAGAAATGGTTCGCGGATGTGTTCATGGAAAACTTCATGTTCGGCGCGATGAGCATGGTGTGCCGGAGTTTCCCGTCGATGTGCATACCGATCGCGCGCTTCTGCGCGGGGACGCTCGGGTTTAGCCACGAGATCAATGTCGGCCACAAATCGCTGTCGACGGTGCGGATGGTGAAATTCAACGAGATGGAATTCGCGATGCCGGCCGAGCGCGGGCTGGAGTGCGTGAAGGAATTGAAGGAGTGGATCGATCGGGAAAAGGTGACCGTTCATTTCCCGATTGAGTTCCGCTACGTAAAAGGCGACGACGTGTGCATCAGCCCGCACTACGGGCGAGACTCCGCGGCGATCTCGGTGCATCAGTTCAAGGGTATGGACTACAAGAAATACTTCGACGGCTGCGAGGCGATCTTCAGGAATTACAACGCGCGCCCGCACTGGGGGAAACTGCACAGCCTCAAGGCGAAGGACCTGCGCGCGCTGTATCCCAAGTGGGACGAGTTCCAGCGCGCGCGGCAGCAGCTCGATCCGAAGGGTGTGTTCCTCACACCCTATCTCAAGTCACTCTTCGTCGAGTAGGGAGGGTCGCGCTCCCGCGCGACCGCAACGATTATCCGATCACCCAATCCCTTCTGTCGTCCCCGCTTCCATTGTCATCCCCGCGAAAGCGGGCATCTCTCTTCGCACCCAGCGTCTCAGGTAGACGAGAGGTCCCCGCTTTCGCGGGGATGACAGTCTTAGGATTGCGCTACGCCGAAAACGTCCAGGTGGCGATCAGTCACCTCCACGATGTCGAGCTTCGTGAGACCAGTGACGCGCAACTGTTCGCGAACCTCCTCCGGCGTGAAGGCCGCGAGGAACGAATTGTAGAAATCCTCTCGCAGCAGCGGGTGCTCCTTTGCGGCGTAGGTGTCGACGAGTCGTTGCGCGTCGGCGGCAGTTGGCGGGCGGAAGAGATCGCGGACGAAGATTTGCGCGCCGGGTTTCGCGAGGCGGCGGATTTCGCGCCAGAAGGGGAGCGG
>VFKU01000943.1 GCA_009885415.1 Rhodothermota bacterium | reverse complement strand
TGTCGGCTACGGGTTTCCCCGCCAAGATAGGCTCTCTCGAACAGATGGATGATTCCATCCGTCAGCCTTTATTTCTCGCGGGGGTACGACTCTCCCAAACCGCATCGGGTAGGAATCTGCCGGAGTTCGTGGAACACGTCCGTGAGCTATTGAAGGCAGATGCGGAAGCTCTTCGACTGTTTGCCGACAGGCTTCTGTTCGCCGGTTTTTTCGCCGCCCACGTCGACAGGTATTCCAGACGATTTTCCATAGTGGGAATGAGGGTGGTCGAGGTGGGTGAAGGCTTTCCGCGCCTCACTCATGGAACCGTACCCAACGGAATAAAAAGTGCAAGATATGAGATAGATTTCGACAGGGCATCAGGTGAGAACTTGGGCCCTGAAGGTGTGTTTAAAAAACTGGGAGTGCTTTGAAAATGGAACTATCCGAATTCCTGCTGGAAACGCAGGCCGAAGTCAGAGCCCAGATGAGCGATGGCAGCCCATTTGCAGAAATGGTGTTTTCCGAGGTTGTCATGCAGCACATGTCGGAGATCGGAATGACCTTCGAGCCCGTAGTTTGTCACTTCACTGGCAAGGTCGGCAATGCCGCCCTGCGTCTCTCCGGTTACGCGATGTCCGATGATGCCGACCAGCTGGATCTGTTCGTGAGCCTATACGGGGGGGTAGAAGAGCTAACACCGATCCCCGATGCGGATACCAAGATGGCGGTCGAACAGTGCATACGTTTCTTAAGCCTCTGCGCCGAAGGGAAGATGGCACAGAAACTGGACCCGTCCGACGAAGTCCTTTCTCTTGCGCTCACCATTCAGGATATCTACAACGGCCTCGAACAGGTCAGGGTTTTCGTGCTGACCGACAAGGTTGCCAAAGCCAAGAGTTTCAAAACCAGGGAGATAGCCGGAAAATCCATCCGCCTTGAGGTCATGGACATCGAACGCCTGTTCCGCCACTGGTCCGAGGGTAAGCCGCGCGACGAACTGGTCATCGATTTCAACGAAGTGTCGGGATCCCCGCTGCCCTGTGTATACGTACCGGGAGAGGCCGACGAATACGACTACGCATTGACTGCGATCCCTGGTGAAGCGCTGCGGTTCGTCTACGAGAGATTCGGTTCCAGGCTGCTGGAAGCCAACGTGCGCTCGTTCCTGAGCGTTAAAGGGAAGGGTGTGAATGCGGGGATACAGAATACACTGCGCACGAATCCCGGCCACTTCATGGCCTACAACAACGGGATCGTGCTGGTGGCCGATGAAGTCCGATACGAAAAAACCAAGGATGGAGCTATAGGTATCGCCTGGTTGAAAGGGATGCAGATAGTGAACGGCGGGCAGACTACGGCCTCGCTCTACTTCGCCAAGAAGAGGTTTCCCGAAACGGATTTGAGCCGCGTGCGTGTTCCCGCGAAGATCATCGTCATGCGCGTTCAGGATCCTGCCAAGGAGGAGGCATTGGTCTCCGACATCTCCCGATTCGCCAACAGCCAGAACGCGGTAAGGCAGTCCGACCTTTCCGCCAATAAGCCCTTCCACGTCGAGGTCGAGAAACTATCGCTGACCGTCTATTGTCCCGACGGCATCGGTCGCTGGTTCTACGAACGTGCGGCGGGCAGCTACAACACACTGCTGAGCCGTGAAGGAACTACGCCTGCCAAGCTGAAGGTTCTCAAGGAGGCCATCCCACCATCCCGTAAAATCACCAAGACGGACTTGGCAAAATACATCAATGCCTGGGATAGAAAACCCGATGTGGTAAGCCTGGGCTCGCAGAAAAACTTCGACCGTTTCATGGCATCATTATCCGGTGAAGATAGTGAAGAGATCCCGATGCCCGATGTTGCACAATACAAGGCGATGATAGCCAAGACCAAGATATTCAAGGACACGCAGAAGCTCGTGCGCCCGATGTTCCAGGCATTCCAGGCGAACGTTGCCGCCTACGTGGTGGCGGTTCTGTCCGACAGGCTGGGGGATAAAATCGATCTGGACCGTATCTGGATTCGTCAGGGTGTGTCGCAGGAGCTGCTCTCGCAGATAGGCATCTGGGCAAGGGAAGTCAACGACGTACTCCACAGAACTGCTGGAGGTCGCATGGTCTCCGAGTGGGCCAAGAAGCCCGAGTGCAGGGAGGCCGTGATCAGTGCTACCTACTCCGAGCCTGCCGATAACATTCCCGAAGTTCGTTGATGCTTCTATAAGGCGGATAGTTTTTTCAGGCGGCGCTGTAGAACTTTAGATACTCTAACCAGAGTTGCGCTGGCATCGTGTTTGATTTCGCATTCCCATACGACAATGGGGAGCCAGCCTGCTTTCTTGAGAAGAGAAAGATTATTTTTATCCCGCATGACATTCCCCTCAAACTTTTTCCCCCAGAAATCCAAACGGGATTTTGGCGTGTAAGCATATTTGCAGCCCTGATGCCGATGCCAGAAGCAGCCATGAACAAAGATCACTACCCTGTATTTTGGGAGAACAATATCTGGTCTCCCTGGAAGGGTTTTATTCGAAATTCTGAATCTGTATCCCATGCGATGCAGCATCGAGCGGACAGCAAGCTCGGGCTTTGTATTCGCTCCTCGGATGCGGGACATATTCCAGCTGCGTTTTTCCGAGGTCAGCGTATCCATGCTAAATCTTCAGCCGCTTTAAAATGTCATGGACTATTGCAGCAACCTGCATGGACAACAGCGGCGGAACGGCATTACCAACCTGATGATACTGCGATGTCCTGCCACCTTCGAATTTGTAGCTATCCGGGAATGTTTGCAGCCTGGCCGCCTCTCTGACAGTCAGGCTGCGACATTGGGAAGGGTCATAATGAATGAAATAATGCCCATCCTTAGAGATATGGGAAGTGATTGTAGTGGAAGGTCGCC
>VFKU01000644.1 GCA_009885415.1 Rhodothermota bacterium | reverse complement strand
TCGACGGCGCGGCCAGCGGCGAGAGGCCCTCGATGCCGACCTCGCAAATCCCCAGCGGCTCGTCCATCCCCTTGAGCACATATGGCCCGTGCGCGCGCCACGCGAGCACTCCGTCGCCAGTCCCGCGCATCTGCTGCCGCGCGCTATTGAACACTTCCGTGGACATCAAAATCTGGCCCGGCGTCGCCAGCGACTGCACGCGCGCCGCCAGATCCACCGCCAATCCTTCGATGCGCAGCGCCCCGTCGTGCCGCCGCTCGATCACCTCGCCGACGTGTACGCCGATGCGCACCTTTGGCAGCGTCGCATCCACCCGGTGCGCCTCCTGCACTCCCAAGGCAAACTGCACCGCCGCACTCGGCGTCTCAAAGGTCAGAAAGCAGCCGTCCCCGGCCCAATCGATAATCCGCCCCTCGTTGCGCCCCGCCAGCTCAGTCACCCGCGCGCGATGCCGCCCGATAATCTCGCCGGCCGCGACATCCCCCACCTGAGACTTCAGCGCCGTCGACGCCACGAGATCCGTAAAAACCAACGTCAATAAACGGGAACCCGATGAACTCATGGGATGGATTTTCCTCTACAGAAGAGTCTGCCATCAAGGCCCGCGAAGGCCGAAAAGCAACAGCTCCAAGCATTCTACACACCCCCAACCCAAGCTCAAACCCCCTTGTCATCCTGAGCAGAGCGCAGGATCTCCCCGTCGCTTAACCAGAGAATCCCGTCTCGCAGCCAGGCGCGTCGCCCCACCGGACTGCCTCCACCCGTTTTCACATCTCAAATCCCCCCAAAAAATCGACTCCACACGCCCCCGCATGAATAATCCTCCCACCCAGCGGTATCTACAGGCGGAATGATGACACTTACGGTCTCGGACGATGTCTCGTTCATCGAGCAAGCCCGGCGGGGCGATCGCGCGGCGTTTGGCGAACTCGTCAAGCGCTACCAGCGGCGCGCCTACTCCGCCGCCTACGGCTTGGTCGGCAATCGCGACGACGCGCTCGAGCTCGCCCAGGAGTCCTTCGTGAAAGCCTATCGCGCCATGGGACGCTTCAACGCCGAAATGCCCTTCTACCCCTGGCTCCATCGCATCGTCCGCAACACCTGCCTCAACCACCTCAAAAAACGCGCGCGCCGCGGCGAATCCTCGCTCGACGCCATGACCGCCGACGGCGTCGATTTCGCCACGCCCAACCTCAGCCCCGACGAGACCGCCGGCGCGGACGAACTCCGCCGAAGCCTCGCGCGCTCGATGAAACGACTCAGCGCGCCGCACCGCGAAATCCTCTCGCTGCGCCACGTCGACGAACTGTCCTACGAAGAAATCTCGCAGGCGCTCGAGGTGCCAAAGGGCACCGTCATGTCACGCCTGCACGCCGCCCGCCGCGCGCTGCGCGACGCCATGATCCAGAACGAATCAACCCTTGGAACTCTGTAACGCATGACCCAGCCGAATCCCGACAACGAATCAATGCGCGAGCTCATCTCGGGCTATCTCGACGGCGAACTCGACCCCGCCGAGCGCGCCCGCGTCGAAACCTACGCCGCATCCCATTCCGAATTCCGCCGCGAACTCGACGAAATGCGCGCGCTCATGGCCAACGCCGCGCACCTCCAGCCGCCCCACGTCCCCGACGAAGAGTGGGACCGCTTCCTCGATAACGTCTACAACCGCCTCGAGCGCCGCACGGGCTGGATTCTGACGATGATCGGCGCCGCAGGCCTCGCCGCGCTGGCGATGTATTTCATCGCCGTGTTACCGTGGGCCCCGCCGCCGGTGAAATGGTTCACCGAAATCGCGCTCGCGGGCCTGGCGGTCCTCTTCGTGTCCGTCCTGCGCCAGCGCCTCGCCATGCGCAAGACCGATCGCTACAGCCGCGACATAAAGCGCTAGGAGACCACCGTGCTCGCCATCACCTCGTCCCACGTCGCGGGAAAAACCGTCACCGAAACGCTCGGCATGGTCCGCGGCGTCACCGTCCGCGCCCACCACGTCGGCAACGACCTCATCGCCTACATGCGAAACCTCGTCGGCGGAGAAGTCCTCGAATACACCAAGATGCTCGCCGAAGCGCGCGAACAGGCCCTCGATCGCATGATCGAAGAGGCCCGCCACCTCGGCGCCGACGCCATCCTCGATGTCCGCTTCAACACCTCCGACATCGCCGCCGGCGCCGCCGAAGTCCTAGCCTACGGCACCGCAGTCAAACTAGGGTAGGATGGGCTTCAGCCCATCACCATAACGCAGACTCGTCATCGCGAGGAGCCCACACTCTGTCATTGCGAGGAGCGAGGTTGCGACGAAGCAATCTCGCGCACCAGTGACGCGACCCTCGCCGACACGGCGCCCGCGGCGGAGGATTATTTCCCCTCGTCTTCCTCGGGCCACTTGATCTCGAGATGTAACTCATCGAGGTGCCCCTTCACCGGCTCGTTCGGCGCGCCCATCAATAAATCCTGCGCCTTTTGGTTCATCGGAAACGCGATCACCTCGCGGATGTTCGGCTCGTCAGCCAGCAACATCACGATGCGGTCCACGCCCGGCGCGATCCCGCCGTGCGGCGGCGCCCCATAGTGAAACGCCTTCCACAGCGCGGGGAACTTGTTCTTCACGGTGTCTTCGCTGTAGCCCGCGATCTCGAAGGCCTTCAGCATAATGTCCGGCCGGTGGTTGCGGATCGCGCCCGACGACAACTCGACGCCGTTGCACACGATGTCGTATTGATATGCGAGCACCGTGAGCGGGTCCTTCGTGTTCAAGGCCTCCAACCCGCCCTGCGGCATGCTAAACGGGTTGTGGCAGAAGTCCACCTTCTTGCGCTCCTCGTCCCACTCGAACATCGGGAAATCCACAATCCAGCAGAACGCCGCGGCGTTCTTGTCGATCAGATCGAGCGCCTTGCCTAAATAATTGCGCACCTTGCCCAGCAGCGTGTTCACTTCCTTGCGCGCGCCAGCGCCGAAGAAGGCCACGTCGCCTTCCGCCAGCCCCGCCAACTCGCACAGCGCCTTGCGCTCCGGCTCGCTCAGGAATTTCACGATCGGCCCGCGCATCTCGCCGTCTTTCATCGCAATCCACGCCAGGCCCTTCGCGCCCTCGCTCTTGGCGAAGACCTCGGCATCGTCGAAAAACTTCCGCGATTGCCCCGCCGCGCCCTTCACCGGGATCACTTTCACCACTCCGCCCGACTGCGCCGCGTTCTTGAATATTTTCAACTCGCAATTGCGGAAAATCTCGGTCGCGTCGACCATCTTCAACTCGAAGCGCAGGTCCGGCTTGTCGCTGCCGTACCACTCCAGCGCGTCCAGATACGCAACGCGCGGAAACACCTCCGCCAGCACCGTCTTGTCCGAGAGTTCCTTGAACAGCCGCACCATCAGCGGCTCCAGTTCGGCGAAGAGGTCGTCCTGCGTGATAAAAGACATCTCCATATCGAGCTGGTAGAACTCGCCGGGACTGCGGTCCGCGCGCGAATCTTCGTCGCGGAAACACGCCGCGATCTGGAAGTATTTGTCGAAGCCGCTGATCATGTACAGCTGCTTGAACTGCTGCGGCGCCTGCGGCAAGGCGTAAAACTTTCCGGGGTACAGCCGGCTAGGCACGAGATAATCCCGCGCGCCCTCGGGCGACGAACTCGTCAGGATCGGCGTCTGAAATTCATGGAACCCGCGCTCATGTAAATGCTCGCGCATCAGCCGGATCACTTCCGCGCGCAACAAAATGTTCTGCTGCATCCGGTCCCGCCGCAAATCCAGAAACCGATGCGCCAGCCGCAGGTCCTCCGGCGTCTCCACGTCCTGGTTCACCGGGAAAGGAAGCAAGTCCGAAGGGTTCTCCACCGAGAACTCCGCCGCCACCACCTCAATCTCGCCCGTCGCCATTTCTTCGTTCACGGTCTCCGTGGTCCGCGCCACCACCTCCCCCGTCACCGTCACCACACTCTCCACCCGCACATGCTCTGCCGCCGAAAAAAACGGCGACCCCGGATTGCACACCACCTGCGTAATCCCATAGTGGTCGCGCACATCCACAAAGATCACCCCGCCATGGTCCCGCCTCCGGTGCACCCAGCCCGATAACCGGACCGTCTGCCCCGCCTCTTCAGGCCGGAGTTCACCGCAGGTATGAGAACGATATGGATGCATAAGGAGGTTCCGTCCAGGGATTTGCCCGCGAATACTCGCAAAACGCACATACACGCGCGCGGATGCGCACTCGATTTGAAGCACGTATGGTAGAGCGCAGGCCGGTTTCTTTTCAAACAACGACCCCTGGAAAGCGAAAACGCGGCAATCGATCTTTTTAGGCCCCGAGTAACTTCGAGGCAAGCTGCCGGTTGACGTTCGTCTGCGCGAGCGCCGCGACGCCGGTCTGCTGCAGGATTTGGTTGCGCGACTGCTCGACCACCGCGCGCGCGACATCCAGATCGCGCAGGCGCGAGTCGGCCTCCTGCAAATTCTGCGACGTCAGTTCGCGCTCCTCGATCGCCACCTCGAAGCGGTTCTGCTGTGCGCCGAGCGACGCCCGGTTCTGCGAGATCGCCGTCGAGGCGTTGTCGAGTTGGCCCAGTGCCGCCGAGGCACCCGCTTGCGTCGAGAGGTCGAGCCCGTTCAGACCAAGGGACGAAACCGACGAGGGCTGCAACTGCACGCCGATCGAACCCGCCGGGTCGAAGGTGATCGTTCCGGCGGAGCCGTCCAGTGGACGAACGCCGTTGAATTCAGTGTCCTGCGAAGTGTCGTCGATCGCCTGGACGAGTTGTTGTGCTTCGGCGTTTAGCGCCTCCCGCTGCTACGCGCTTACCGTGCCGCTGGAGGCCTGCTGCGCCAACTCACGAATCCGACTCACCGCATCGCCCTGCGACGTCAACCCGCTCTCGGCAATCTGCGCAAGGTTCACGCCAGACTGAATGCTGGCCGATTCCGTGTTCAGTTGGCGCACCTGCGAGCGGAAACCCTCAGAGATGGCGAGACCGGCCGCATCGTCCGCTGCGCGGTTAATCCGCTGCAGCGAGGAAAGCTTTTCCTGGGTCGCGTTCAGGCCGCGTGTAGCACGCTCGACCTGGCGCAACGCCAAGCCCGACGTGCCCGGACCATTAATACTGAGCCCCATCTGCAGCCTCCTACACGCCAAACCGCAACGGCCCAGCGACCTGTAATTTATACCATACTTTTCGGATCTTGGCTCAGAACAGCCCCGAATTCACATGCCAGAGCAGCCGCCAGGCCCCACGGCCCTCGCGCTCCAGACAGGCCATGGTCGCCGTGCTAAAGCGGAGAAATGGGGGTGCGCCGGGGCCGAGGATGAGCGTCGAGGCCAGCGTTGCCACATGCGGCAAGTGCCCAACCACGCAAACGTCGTCCTCCACCGCCTCGAGTTCCGCCGCGACCTCCGCCACATCGTCCTCGGGCAGCAGACCCTCGTGCTCCATCAGTCTTCCGCCAAGTCCGCCCGTCGCGTGAAGTATCTGCGCAGTTTCCCGCGCGCGCACCTTCGGACTATGCCACACCGCGCCCACGCGAATTCCCGCGCGCGAAGTGAACTCCGCAAGCCGCCGCACCTCGGCACGGCCAGCCTCGGAGAGCGGCCGTGCCGAATCCGTGTTCGCTGCGGCGGCCTCTCCGTGACGGACGATGTAGACGCGCATGATTCAGGAGAGCTTCGCAAGAAATCGAATGTACGTCTCGATCCCTCGATAAAAATTCGGAAGATACTGCCGCTCGTTCGGACCGTGGATGCCGTCGTCGGGCAGGCCGAAGCCGAGCATGATCGAGTCGACGCCGAGTTTTTCCTGGAGCATCCCGACGATCGGCACGCTGCCGCCTTCGCGCGTGAAATGCACCTCGGCCTTGAACACGTCCTCGAGCGCCGCGACCGCCGCGCGCATGTATTTCGACTTGCGATCCATGATCGCGCCCGGGCCGCCGCTGTGGACCTGGAGCGTCCACTCGATGTCGGCGGGCAAGTGCGCCTTGAGATGGGTGCGCAGTTGCCCTTCGATGTCGCGCCAGTCCTGATCGGCCACGAGCCGCGTCGAGAGCTTGCAGTGCGCGGTGGACGGCAACACCGT
>VFKU01000781.1 GCA_009885415.1 Rhodothermota bacterium | reverse complement strand
CCGGCACGAGCATCCCCGCGAACCAAAGCCACCCGGTCAGCGCGTAGGGACGGCGTTGCCACTCGAACAGCACCGCGAGGGTCATGCCGAACATCAGAAGTAGCCCAATAGATGCCGGACCCCAATCGATGTCCGCGCCTGGATGCGGGTACATCACGGCGAGACCTTGGGGTCGGAATGTTTGCAGCAGATACTGTGCGTACGCGTGAGCGGCGTTGGCCACGCGAGCGCCAATTGGATAGGCCTCGAGCGTGCCTGTCGCTCCGGTTGTGTGTTGCGACCATACTGTCACGCCCGCGGCCGCGACAGCCATGGCGAAGAGCGGAGCTTTCTCTAAAATCAGTGCGCGTAAACGCTGCCGGCCCGCGTCCTTCGCGTCCGGCACGATTACTCGTCGCAAGGGCCAGAAATCGAGCAGCAGCAGCACGAAAGGAAAAGTCACGAGCATAGGTTTCGCGCACAAACCAAGCGCAAAGCTTCCCGCCACAAGCGCATAGTCCCGCAGACGCCGCGTCTCCGCGTAACGCGCATAGGCCCAGAGGCCGAGAAAGAAAAACAACGCGCTGAGCACGTCCTTGCGCTCCGAGGCCCACGCGACCGACTCGGCCCGCAGCGGATGCAGTGCGAAAAGCGCCGCGACGAGCGCCGGTTTCCACAGCGCGCCGGTCATCCTCCGCAACATCACGAACACGAGCACGGCGTTCGCTGCGTGCAGCAGCACATTCACGAAATGGTGCGGCCCCGGACGCATCCCGAAAAGCTGAACATCGAGCATGTGCGACATCAACGTCAGCGGGTGCCATAGATTGCCCACGATCGCCGTCAACGACCAGCGCAGGCCCTCCCACGTTAGCCCGTGCGACACCATCGCGTTCGCCGTGATGTAGTCGCCGTCGTCGTAGAAGAGGAAGTCGTGCCGAAGCGTCTGGCCGAAGACCAGCAGCACGGCGATCACCAGCCCGCCGCCGATCCACAGCGGGGCGTCGCTCGAAGGGGGCGAATTGGATTCCGGGGGGCGCATGACCCGCAATCTTAGCAAAGCCTCGCCCGAACCCGCGCCCGCAAGTCTCGCGGACGATCAATCACACGCCCCGGCGCTTCAATCTCAGCATCGACAACACACCGTGCGCCGTGCCTTTCATCTCAGCCCTGTGCGCCTTTTGCTTCTGCGCATGCCGGAGTTCCCGCGAGAGTTGCCGATCCAAATTCAGCAGACACCTCGCGCACAACCGCTGCCGTGCGCTGATTGCCGGCGCGCCACACTGCCCGCAAGTCCGGTCCGCCGCGTCTGCGCCCGCAATCAACCCTTCGTCCAGCATGCGCAGCACGCAAGCGACCGTCACCTGCGCGCGCGCCGCGAGCATTTCAATGGAAACATCGGGCGTTTGCGACAACTCCT
>VFKU01000123.1 GCA_009885415.1 Rhodothermota bacterium | reverse complement strand
GTGTCCGAGATATCGCGCGATGCGCCATGGGCCGCGGGCTTCGATCTTTACGACGACATCCGCCCTGCGGCGCCGGCCGAAGCTGGCGCGGAGAGCGTGTCCACGACTTCGACCGCGATCGCGCGGGCCCGGGCGTGGATCGCGGATCACCAACTGATTCCGTTCTTGTGCGTGGTGCGCGTGCGCACCTTGGCCGAGTTTCCGCCACCCGACGACCGCGCGCGCGACACCTTTGCGAGCGAGGGCGGCGCGCTCTTGGATGTGGACCGTTTCGACAATGCGCTACTCGGCGTGGACCGAGAACTCGGCGCGCTCTTCAAATTCATCCGCGACTACGAGACACGGTCGAATACGTGCATCGTGGTGACGGCGCCCTACGGCCACGAATTCTCACCGGGCGCCTCCCGGAAATTTCTCGGCGTACCCTCCGAGCGCGTGCCGCTGATCATCGATATCCCCGAGCGCCGCCAGCGCAAGGTGCCGAAGCAAGCGCATTTGCAGGATCTCGGCGCGACGCTCGCCGGGTTAGCGGGGGTACGCCTCCCAAGCACGGCCGACGGGAAGAACTTGCTGCCGTAGTGCCGTCAAGCAGCGATGGCCAGCGTGAATTGACGTCCGTTCCGTCCTACTTTGTTTCCGGAGGCTGTCCGCTGATACGCATTCGTCCGGGCTGGATGACGGCAAATTGAAAGCCCTTGTGGGACTCTAATTCGACCAGCAAGCCTACGATTTCTCGGAGCAGCCAGTCGCGGGCGACCGCTGGAATGCGAATGAGTACGATGCGAACTGCCGTCGTCGGCTTGACGCGGGTGAGTTCGCCAAAGTCTTTGTCTTCAGTGATAAGTATTCGCGAATCACGAGACGCACGATCGAGAACATCTGCGTCTCGTGAGCTTGGGGCCTCTTCGCAGATCGCTTCGACGTCGTGCCCTGCGCCGCGAAGTACGAGTACAACGCCAAAGTCGCAGCTCTCATCGACGAGGATTCTCATCGCGGACTAACGCGACGCGAGAGAGGGATACTCCACCAGGACCGTCTCTTCACGGGCGACGGCGTCAGCCGCGTACAGAATGGCCGCACGAATGTCTTCAACCGTCAATCGCGGGTAACCATCCAAGAGCTCGGCCTCCGACGCTCCCTCGCCCACCTTACGGACGATGAGTTCGATTGGAATGCGTGTGCCCTTGATTACCGGTTTGCCCATCATTATTTCCGGATTGATCTCGATGCGGGATTCTGTCATCACGTCGCCATCCTCCACGGAAAGATTATACCCGACTGAGCACATGCGGCGTGCCGGGGCGGATTCTTTTCGGATGGACGAGGGCTAAAGGGAGAAATTCTCAGTCCATATCTTTGGGCTTGAGGACCCAGCTGGTCTTGTAGGTGAGGCGGCCGAAGGAGTAGCCCTGAGGCGTCTGGACGCGCTTCTCGATGATCCAGCCGCGGATTCTGGAGAGCCAGAAGGTCTTGACGCGGCTCGAGGTCTTGACGCGGCCGCGCCGCATCAATTGACTGGTGCTCTCGCTGGTGAAGATTCCGCTCATGTGCAGCCTTGATCCGTCGACGACTTGGACACGAAACGTTCCACATCGCCACGCTTGGTGAAACCGCCGAACCGCGAATAAGTTCCACCGCTAGGGAATTTTCGTAGCGCTCGGCCTTCGTGCAGCGCGGATTTTATCACTATTCGCCAAAATTCACACTGGGCTTGCGCCAGACTCATGCTTCCAGCGGAAATGCGCTCATTTCATAGGAATAGGTGCTGGTGTCGATGACGCGCTGACGGACGATCCCAGGGTCGTAATCGCGCGGGGTCGGGGTCGGGTAATTGGTCGTGAAACAGGCGAGGCAGAAGTGGTCGCGCGCGGAGCCGGTGGCTTCGAGCATTCCGTCGAGACTCTGAAAGGCCAGCGAGTCCACATCGAGAAACTCGCGCATCTGCTCCACCGTTTTGTTGTGGGCGATGAGGCGCTCGCGGTTGGGCGTGTCGATGCCGTAGTAGCACGAACCGATAATCGGCGGGGCGCTGATGCGGAAGTGAATCTCCTTCGCGCGGCAGCGGCGCAACATTTTTACGATCTTCCGCGCGGTCGTCCCGCGGACGATGCTGTCGTCGATCAGCACGATGCGCTTGCCTTCGATCGCGGTGCGCGAGGGATTCAGCTTGACCTTCACGCCGAAGTCGCGGATTTTCTGGTCGGGTTCGATAAAGGTGCGGCCGACGTAATGGTTGCGGATGAAGCCCATGTCGAAGGGAATGCCGGAGGCGTGCGAATAGCCAAGCGCGGCGGGGTTTGAGGAATCGGGCACGGCCATGACGAGGTCGGCCTCGACCGGCTGCACCTTGGCGAGGTTGGCGCCGAGGCGCTTGCGCACCTCGTCGACGCTGTGGCCGAAGATGAAGCTGTCGGGCCGCGCGACGTACACGTATTCAAAGATGCATTGCTTGGGCACGGCCTTCTCGAAGGGCTTGCAGGTCTCGACGCCCTCGCGCGTGATGCACAGAACCTCGCCGGGCGCGATCTCGCGGACCCAGTCGGCGTCGATGATGTCGAGCGCGCAAGTCTCGCTGGCGACGATGACCGC
>VFKU01000517.1 GCA_009885415.1 Rhodothermota bacterium | reverse complement strand
TCTGACCCACTGCCGATACCCACGAAGCCTGTCGGATGCGCCGAAAGTGGAATCTTGTTTCCACCCGTTATAAAACCGCCGATACCGTCATTGCTGTAGATATCCACAATCCCTAGAGCATCGCCGTTTTGAAGGCGGTAACGGATAGAACTCGTGCTTGCTGTGTACAGGTGCATCTTAGTCGCCGGAGTCTGCGTTCCGAGTCCGAGACTGCCCTGAACGTAGAAATCTCCAACAGCATTCCACTGCGCGGCAGCGGGCAGGCCCACGGCGAGGCACAGTCCCAGCATTACAAGCGTCTTTTTCATTTTCGCGATCTCCTGTTCTTTCGCCGGTCGCCCGGCGCCACTCAATTCCAAGCGGAACGATTCCGCGTTTACACTCGACTAATTATTCGACGGCGCGCCCACTTCGATGCGGAGCCGTTTCGAGAGCCGCAGCGGCTCACCGCTCGCTTCTATCACGGTGGCCTTTGCGAGCATCAAGGTCTCGCCGGGACGGGCCTCGGCGATTTGCACGCTGAGCGGCCGATCTTCGCGTACGGACGCGACCGCCACCGGGGCCGACTGCGCCGCAGGCGTCGATTGCGCCACTGTCGGCGCCGAGGGATCGGAGGGAGGCGTCAAGCGGGCGAACCCAATCGCCGCGAGCGCGACCACGGCCGCACACGCGGCCGCCGCCAGACCCCTACGCCGCCACGCGGACCACCGAGCGAGAACTTTCGGCTCGCGCACCAAAGCGTGCATCCGGCTCTTCAATTCGGCCTCGCGGCGCACGCGCTGCATTGCCGCATCCACCGCTTCCGCCTGGGTACGGCGAAATTCCTGCCGCAGGCCCGCGAGTGAATCCTCAAGGCGGGCCGATATAAACGGGTCGTTATCTGGTTCGTGCGAAGACATCATCGAAATTCCCGCGGCATTTCGCCGATACCCCTATAGACGGAAAGAAACGCGCCAGCGTCACAAACTTTTTCCGTCCCGAGGGTCGCGCTTCGGCCCTAGGCGTCCAACCCGCTCTTGCGCAGGGACTTACGGAGCATCTCCAAGCCGCGCTTGTTCCGCATCCGCACCGTCGATTCCTTGAGCCCTAGCCGCTGGGCGATGCCGGCTGGCGGCATTTCCTCCAGCAGACGCAGCGACACGACCAGCCGGTAGCGCGTGGGCAGGCGCCCAATCGCGGCGCGGATCGTCTCTTGCGCGGCGGCGTCCGGCGCAGGGTGATGTGCGGTCGATTCCGCTTCCTCGATTTCCGGCAGCCGATCCGTGTTCAGTTCGCGGGCGGACACGCGCCGGTAGGCACGCAGGTGGTCGGCGCGCTTTCGGCGTGCGATCTGCAAGAGCCAAGGCCCGAATCGGCCGGGATCCCGAAGCGCCGACAAATGGCGAAAGGCGGACAAGAGCACGTCTTGCAAAATGTCCCGGGCGTCGAGCGAACTCGGGAGCCGCCCATAGAGATAAGCGAGGACGACGGGGGAGTAGCGGCGCGCGAGGGTCTCGAAGGCCTCCGCGTCGGCCCCCTGCGCACGGGCCACGAGCGACGCGAGATCCCTCTCGTCCAGCGACTGGCCGGGCGAGTGGTGTGGGCCTTTGTTTATGGCGTCCATGGGCGCATATCCGTTACTAGCATACCATCGCCCCTGCCAAGCGCCACGACTTTACGGCCGGGTGTGTCGTATACTAGCGGGCCGTACTCCTACGAAACGGCAGCAGAATTGGATGAATTCCGGGAAGCACCGGCCCCATGACTGGCGAAATCGAGAAATCCGGCAGGCCGGTCGCAGTGTACTCGGCCGACTCGCAGGTGCTCCGCCTGGGCGAGGTTTTCGCGCACATGCTCCGCGGGGTGCGCCGGTCGAATTACCTCGCGTATCGGCTGGTCCGGCGCGACATCAAGGGCGAATACTCCCGGGCCGCCTTCGGAATGCTGTGGGATTGGCTGGATCCGTTGATCTTCGCAGGCATTTTCTACGCCCTCATGCACTTGCGCGTCATCAACCCGGGCGAGATGGGCATGCCCTACGTCACCTTCGTCACCTTCGGCGTCCTGCTTTATGCGACCTTCGTCGATTCCGTCCTGATGCCGCTGCGAATTTTTGCCCGCTCGAAGGCGCTTCTCCAGCACGTCAACGTCGCGCCCGAGGCCCATTTGCTTGCGGTCTATTACCGCATTCTTTTCAATAGCGGTTTCCGCGTCGTGGTGATGCTTCTCGTCGCCGCGGCCTTCGGCGCGATTTCCCCCCTCGGCTTCATCGCATTCGTTTTGGTGTACCCCGTCTACATCTTGGCGGCCATGTCGATCGGCGTTCTCCTGGCCCCCTTCAACGCCGTCTACGCCGACCTCTCGCGGCTCGCCGAAATCCTCCTGCGCCCGCTGCGATACCTCTGCCCGGTGATGTGGGTCCTCCCTTTCACACCCGAACAGGGGATCCTCTACACGCTCAACCCGCCCGCGGTCTTCATCGACAACCTGCGCGCGCTGGCGACCTTGGGCACGGTCTCCAGTCCCGTCGCACTCGCGGCCTGGACTGCCGGCGCCCTGGCGACCTTCGTGCTCGGCTGGTTCGTGTTTCATCTTTCCGTGCCGGTCTTGTCGGAGCGCGCTTGAGATGGATGCGGCGATCTCGGTCAGCGGCGTATCCAAGAAATACTCACGGAACGCGAATGCGCACCTCGGTTACAGCATCGGCGATCTCATGCGCGAACTCTCCGGCCGGCGCCGCACGGCCGAGCTGCGGCCCGACGAATTTTGGGCGGTGAAAGACGTCTCCTTCGATCTCTATCCAGGCGATTCGATGGCGCTCGTCGGCCGTAACGGCGCGGGCAAGAGCACGCTGCTCAAGATGATGAACGGCCTCACCAAGCCGAGCGCCGGTCGCATCACGCTGCGCGGGCGTATCCAGGCGCTCATCAATCTCGGCACCGGCTTCAATCCCAATCTCTCCGGCATGGACAACATATTCAATGCCGGCGCCCTGATGGGGATGAAGGCCCGCGAGATTAAGGGCCGCATCGAGGAGATCGTCGAGTTCGCCGAGCTGGGCGAGTTCATCGATAGCCCGACCGGCACCTACAGCACGGGCATGAAGGCGCGTCTCGGCTTCGCCGTCGCGGTGAACCTCTCGCCCGACATTCTGCTCATCGACGAAGTGCTCGCCGTCGGCGATTTCGCCTTTCAGAACAAATGCTTCACGCACATGGAGCAGCTCAAGAAACAGGGCGTCACCATCGTATTCGTGTCGCACAGCCACAATCGCGTGATCAAACTCTGCGAGCGCGCGATCTGGCTGCACGGCGGCGTCGTGAAGGCGGCGGGGACCTCGCTCGAAACGGTGCAGGCCTACCTCGCCTTTCTCGACGCGAACGAAGAGGCCCGGGTCCGCAACGCGGCCGCCAAGCGCAGCGCGAAGGAGTGGAGCGCCGCGGCCAAAGCGATGCCCTCGGATTTGCAACCCGACGATGTGCTCGACACCGACGAAGCGTGGATCAAAAAGTCCGTCGCGCGGTCTGAAGGCGGGCTCTACGGCCCCGTCGTCGATTCGACGAAGGACGTGGACGACATCAAGTGCGATCTCGTCGTTGATGGCCAGCCGGCCGACACCGTCCCCGTGCATAGCGCGGTCGAGATTCACTTCAGTTTTCGCTTGAAGCGCCGCGTCGAGGGCCTGTGCAGCACGCTCGTGTTCTTTCGCAAGGACGGGCTGCGCGTCGCCGCGATCGCCACGCTCCGCGACGGCCGCCTCAAGCACATCCACGAGGGCCGCGTCCGCTGTGTCTACCGGATTCCGGATTTTGACCTCGTTCCCGGCGAATATGTGATTATGATGCCGATCGCCGAAGGACAGGGCTATCTCTGGCGCGACGTCGTCAAGGAGTTTTACGTCTCCGGCGGCGGCGATGTCTACGTGGGCATCAAGGACATCCGGCACGAGTACGAGATTCGGGTTGATTGACCTCCGAATCGAGTCCGCAATTGATCGAGTGAAACGACGCAGACCATAGATTGAGTCGAAATGAGTGAAGCTGAGTCCCGGAAATCGAAATTCGAAGCAGAGTTCGACGCGATCGGTCTGCCCGCGCTGATCGAGGTGTTGACCAAGCGAGATCGGGTCGCCGAGACACTCTCCGCTATTTTGAATACCGTAGGCTTGAAGGCCGTTCTAGATCATGTCGGTCTCAAGAAGATTGTGGACACGGCTGGAGTTCAGCCGCTGCTCGATCGCGTGCGACCCTCGGATGTGGTCACGCATTTCGGCGTCGAGAAGTTGGTCAAGGCGCTGGTCGACGGGCTGGGCGCCGACATAGTTGCCGGGCGGCTGAGTCTCGATGATCGCATCGGCGGTCTCAACATGAGCGACGCCCGCGTACTCGAGCGCGTGCTCGCCGATCCGCAGGCCCTGGCCAAACTCTTCGCGGACGATCGCGCGGTCCGCGCCAGTCTCGTCAATGAAGGATTTCGCAAGCGCAGTCGCGCGATCGACGGCTATCGCGTGGCCGGGCGGCTGCCCTACGCATTGCCCGTTCCTGTGGTGTCGTTTCCGCGCGCAGGCAGCAATTTTCTGCAATCGGTCCTGCAGGCCTCCAGCGGGCTACGCTGCCAATCGATTTATGTGTCGCTCGACGATCTCGCCGAGACTACGCTTACCGTGAAGTCCCACAGCCCGTCTCCGGAATATCTGATGGAGGAGTGGGGACGCTTCTTGCCCGATCTCGCGCCGCCGGCGAAGGCCGTCGTGCTCGTCCGCGATCCGCGCGATCAGATGATCTCCTTTCTCGAGTACACGCGCAGCCGGCGCGAGACCGCGATCGACGCGGCGGAATTTCTGGATGGCGTGGATTATTTTTTTGCGAGCACCATCGATAGGACCTTTCAGCGGCATCGCTTCCACAAGGGGCTGACGATCGCCGAGGCCTACCGGTTCTTCGTCGATTCCTGGGTGCGCACGCCGCCCAACGGCATCGAGATTCTGCAATTGCGCTACGAAGATCTCCTGACCCAACCCCAAGCAACTTTCCGGCGTCTCTTCGATTTCCTCGCGCTGGACTGCGAGCTCGCCCGCGAGGCGCTTCAACACGAGATATCCCTTTACGGCGACAGCGGCGGCCGCGAGCGGGGCGTCGTCCGTGGCTGGGAAAAACACTACGCGCAGTACGCGCCGCTGGTC
>VFKU01000702.1 GCA_009885415.1 Rhodothermota bacterium | reverse complement strand
GAAAAGCGTCCCGTGCTTTTCATCATCTCGACGAACTGATCTCCACAGGGAAATTCTGCCGACCAGTCCAGCCGTGCTTCTGGGGCCGCATTTTCTGGAGTCGTTCTATTACACGATCTTGCCCCGCAAGGGTTACATTCAGGGAGCGGTCGCCTATGTCGATGACGTGCCCGCGGGGTTCCTGGTATTCACCCTGGACTCCGACGGCTTCATGGGCCGCGCGGCTGCGCATCATGCTCTGCGACTTGCATCTACTCTGACGAAAGACATGCTCACCAATCCTGGGTCGCTAAAAAATATCTTCGAGTCGTGGAAACTCATGCGCTCTCGCACTTCTTCGGGCGAACCTGTCGCGGAAGTCATGTCTGTTGGTGTTCAGCCCTTCTGTCGCGGCCGAGACTTCAAGACCAAGTTTGGCATCCACGTCGCCCGGAGCCTTCACAACGACGCTTTCAATCGATTCCGCCGTTTGGCAGTGAAACAGATTCGTACCATCGTGGACGAAAGCAACGAGAGATCGATTCAATACCACTTAAGCACGGGATGGAAGATTTTTGCCTCTGGAATCCCGGGGTGGAGCGTCCCGTCCATCGAGCTGCGAATACGTCCGGAAGACTTCTGTGCACAATGAGACCCGTCGGCGTAGCAGAATGGACCCCCTGCGCGTCATAGGTCTCGCGCGACGGTCCACTGCGCTGCGTATCGCGTTTGTCGCGGTTCTTATCGTGACCAACGTCAGTTCCGCTTTCGCTGCGTCGCCTGAGCGTGCGCCGCCGCTTGCAACGTCTCCGCTTAATGAAGCGCTTGCTCCGATGTTTGCTCCCAACGTGGAGGACGCCGGCCCCGGCAGTGGCAATCGCGTTGCCATAATCGAATCCGGCTCCGATGCGCTGCTCTTGCGCGTCCACCTCATCCGCAACGCTACACGCACGATCGAATTACAGACGTATTTTTGGGCGGGAGACGAATGCTCGCGCCTCCTGGGCCGGGAGTTGGTGCGCGCCGCGGAGCGAGGCGTCAAAATCCGCGTGCTTGTCGACGGCATCGCTCAGCACGAGAACGGTCAGCTTGCCGCTTTCGATCAGAAAGTCTATCCAAACATTGAAATAAAAATTTATCGCCCGCTCGCCAAGAGAATTCACCCCTCACTCATTTCAACGATATTCTCGTTGCTCGTTCCCTCCGGAGCGCATCAACGTATGCACAACAAGCTCATGGTCGTGGACAACGCGGTTGGGCTCACCGGCGGACGCAATATCGGCAACGACTACTTCAATTACTCTACGGGCTTCAACTTCAAAGATCGTGAAGCCCTGGTGATCGGCCCCGAGGTGTACCTCATGGCCAAATCGTTTGAAGATTATTGGAGTTTTAAGAAAGCAATTCCTAATACGGAACTCAAGGACGTCGGCAAACTAAATTCTCGCGGGCATTCTCCGCCGCCGCCGACGCGTGCCGAGATCGGCCTGAACGACGAGTTCTTACAACTGGACCACGATGCAAATGATGCTGCGGTAATTCGCACGCGTTTTGTCGACACCTTGCGGCCGGCCGAACACCTCTATTTCGTGGCCGACACACCCGGCGTTAAGACGCACTTTTATTTCTTTTCGCCGAACGACGGCGGCCGCATGACACAGGTCTTTCGACAGTACGTCGAAGGGAGCCGCGAAGAGTTGCTGATGCAAAGCCCGTACACGATTTTTAATCGAAGTATGCGGCGGAGCTTTCACAAACAACTCAAGCGCGCGCCAGACCTGGACATCGCACTATCGACTAACAGTCTTGGCTCTGCCGACCAGGTGGCGACCTACGCCTCGAACTACCGCCTGCGCACCAAACTGATCCGGCGTCTTCGTTTCCACGTTTTCGAGATGAAACCCAATCCCGGCATGCGCTGGGACTATCTACCCAATTTCGAGGAGCTTGCCGCGCGCGCCGACGCCGAAGGAATCAAGCGCGAGCCCTATCTGAGCATTCACGCCAAGACCTACGTATTCGATCGGCGCGTTACCTTCATCGGCAGCTACAACCTCGACCCGCGCTCGGCGTACATCAACAGCGAATGCGGAGTATTCATCGAAGATCCCGTAATCGCGGGCGCGGTGCGCGAAAGCCTACTGCGCGACATGGCCCCCGAAAATAGTTGGGTCGTCGCCAGAAAGCAGAGCGCGGCCGGTGAAGTGAACCGAGTGATGGAGTTGTTTTGGAGCGTGCTGCCCATCGATCTTTGGCCTTTCCGTTACACTACCAGCTTCGAGCTCTTGCCGGGCGAAGTAGCGGTGCCTTCGGACGATCCTCAATTCTATTTCCGCTACAAGGACATCGGCGGATTTCCCGGTGGCGAAGGCATGAATGCGGCGAAAATGACCATACAAATGCACAAGATTTTCGGGAAGACGGGCACGCCGCTTCTATGAAGCGTCGCCGGCCGCGGGTTAGATGGCGTCGGTTGATCGCATACGCCGCAATTCAGCATTCCGGTTTCCTCCCGCTGCAAGAGAGCCGTACGAGTAGCAGAGAATGACGGAATATTTGGCAGCTATGGTGCGGCGAACCTCCGACAAACTTGCGGTAGTGCTGCTCATGTTTCGCAATCGGCTGGAACCTCGCGTCCTCGGATCCATCGCGGCTATTGCTTTTGTCCTGTGGCATTTCGTCGAGCTTGCCGATGAAGTCGTCGAGGAAGGGGCGAGAGAGATCGACACGACCATCCTGACGGCTTTTCGAACGCCCGGCGCCCCCACCTATCCGCTGGGACCGGTGTCGCTTGGAGAAGTCGTTCGCGACGTAAGCGGCCTCGGCAGCCTTGGCGTACTGGGTCTGCTTGTTAGCGCAACAGTTGGCGCGCTTTTGCTGGCGGGCAAACATCGCACTGCCGTCTTCGTGTTGGTGGCGACACTGGGCGGGACGCTTGTGTCCAGTATTCTCAAGCTCGTCGTCGATCGCCCTCGACCCGACTTCGTTCTCCACGGCACCCCGGTGTACGACGCGAGCTTTCCGAGCGGCCACGCGATGATGTCCGCCGTGGTCTACCTCACGCTCGGAGCACTTATCACGCCCCTAATCCAAGCGAGGTGGCTAAAACTCTACGTGATGGCCATGGCCATCCTACTCAGCGGGCTGATCGGCCTCAGTCGCGTCTATCTGGGCGTCCATTGGCCGAGTGACGTCGTGGCGGGCTGGGCAGTCGGCGCGGTATGGGCCCTCGGGTGCTGGGTGGTCGCCAAGGTTCTCGATTCCAGGAGCGAGACAAAGCACCGAAAAAAGCATATCGAGATCAATGGATCTTCGGGAGAGAGTTCGACATGCGCCTGACTATCCCGAACTACCTCATCCTCCTGACGGTTGCTTGCTGGCCCCTGGCAGGTTGCAGCAGCCTGCCCGATCGGCAACCGGTTCCCTTCGAGCTGCTCAAGCAGGCGCGGGTTTCAGGTATGCCAGAGGTGCGCACGCTCACGTTCGAGGCCGGAGACGTTGTGGAAATGCCTTTGGCTTTTTTTTCGCTACCCATTGAACGCGCGAAGTCGTTGAGTCACCCGCTGACGATGTTGGCGATTTCGGGCGGTGGTCAGCGTGGGGCCTTCGGCGCGGGAGTGCTTTACGGCTGGAGCGAGAAAGGCGACCGCCCGGAGTTCGACGTGGTGACGGGAGTGAGCATCGGCGCACTTTTGAGTCCCTTCGCCTTTCTTGGTCGGGCCTACGACGGCCAAATGAAGGAGGCCCTTACCACTGTCGCGGACGCTGCAATTACCAAGACGCCGAGAATCATCCGCATTCTCAAGAGCCGAACTTCAAACGCGGACGAAACATCGTTCCTTCAATTCATAAGCAGAGTCGTTACCGACGACATGATCGCTGCGATTGGTCAGGAACAACGAAAAGGTCGACGTCTTTTCGTGTGCACCACCCATATGGACGCGCAAATGGCAATGGTGTGGGACATGGGCGCGATTGCCGCAATCGGAAATGAATACGCGCACACACTTTTCCGGAAAGTTCTGTGTGCCTCCGCTTCGATTCCGGTTGAGTTTCCACCCGTGTATTTTGACGTCGAAGCCAACGGTCAGCACTATGATGAAATGCACGCGGACGGTGGCGTAATGAATCAAGTGTTTGGTGCTGCAATTCTCAGCCATCTCGCCGAGAAGTCCGGCATCAAACATTCGCGCCTCTTCGTTCTGCGCAATGAGGTCCAGACGCCGGAATGGCGGGCGATTAAACCCGGATTGACCGGCATTGCGCTGCGGTCGACCGAAACATTGATAAAAACGCAGGGAATTGGGGACATTTATCGGACCTATCTCGTCGCCGAGGCGAACGAGATTGATTTCAATTTGGCTATCATCCCTTACGATTTCATTCTCCAATCGAAGACGGAATTCGATGATGCGTATATGCTCGCATTGTTTGAAGTCGGACGCAGGTTTTCGAAGGATGGGCCGGCATGGATGAAATTCCCGCCAGGGTTTACACCGATGTCGCGGAGTTCAACGATTAATCAACCGGATGAGTGAATGGAGCGGAGTCGTGGGATCGAGAGTAATTAGATATTGTCGATCGTGACAAGTATTTCGCGGAGCGCCGCGAACCTTTGTCACCTTCACCACCGGGTCAGGCCCCGGCCGAACTACCGCCTCCCACAGAATCTTGCGAATTGTGCTGACTCCGATCTAGAAGCCTAGCCTCCTCAGATCGCCCAGAATACGCCGGTAGCCCCACTGTGCATTTTCGCCGGAGAAACGGATTACCAGCCGGCGCAGGGCTTCGGGAATCCGCGGCCTTCCTGCGGATCGGAAAGGCGTTCGCTACTGGCGTTCCCGAAGCCAGCGCCGGTAGTCATTGAGCGGAACGACATGGCGGACTTCACCGACGTCGTGATCAAGCGAGACCCCAAGACTGAGCAGCTCGTCCTTCTCCTCCGGCGTAGGTACAATGCGACTGCCATCGACTCGGGAGCGCAACATCCGGATCTGGGCCTCGAGGAATCGTAGCCGGGCGTTGAATCTGGGTTGCAACCAGTGGGCAAGCAGCATAAAAACAGGAAACAGGAGCCGATCCAAGCCGTGTCCTCCCACCATGCCCAATCGCTCGAAGGCATTGACCGGCAAGGATATACAGCACGGCCTATATTTGTGAACCCCCTGACGGCGACCCGGCAAGGCGCCAGCCCTCGAATCGGGCGATTCGTCTATCGTCGAGAAGAAGAATTCGACCGGGGCGACCCTCTTCCGTGCCATACCTCGGGAGTCGGCGGCTGTCGTTCGGACGCCGCCGGCTTACCGTGTTCGGGGCAAACGAGAAGGCAGTTCTCCATTCCCTGCTCCTTCGCTGATACTCGCCTGCTAATTCCCTGTTAATTTCGATGCGTTTGGCGAGGGTGCGAGCCACAACCCCGCTGTATGCGGGAGGTTAGGGGCGCTCGATGAGGCGTGAACGCGGCTTTGGAGCCTATTTTTCCCTGTATTTTCCCTGTTAGCAGGGAATTTGGACGACAGAGAAGAGTTCGTGGGCGACTCGTAACACCGCCATCCAGTCGCCATCTCGTAAATTCTCCACTCGATTTTCCGCTGCCGTTGAAGAAGCCCGAAACAGTGTTCGGAACGAACAATCAGGTCGAAGGGTCCATCCTCTCGAATAGATAGCCCCACAGGTAGGCTACTTGGGTCAGCATCACAAG
>VFKU01000843.1 GCA_009885415.1 Rhodothermota bacterium | reverse complement strand
GCACCACCTCGTCGCCGTCCTTGCACGCCGTGTCCTTCAGCGAGGCGCCCTTGATGTGGTCGTCGTTCAGATAGACGTTCACAAAGCTGCGCACATTGCCCGTGTCGTCGAGCAGGTGCGCGCGAAGCTGCGGATACCCCGCAATCAGGTTACGTATGACGTCGCCGAGCTTCTTGCCCTCGACCGCCACCGTGTCCTGATTGTTCGCGTAGGCCCGCAGGGCCGTCGGCAACAGTACTTTCACTCCCATCGCAATTCTCCTCGCCGCGTTAGCCGCCGATCCGGATTTCTTCGGAATCGAAAGCGCTGCGGTCTTCCTTCAGTTGCCATGATGTCATGTCCACCGCCACCTTGTCGCGGATGGACACGATAATATGTGAAAAACCGGACCACGCCGCGTGGTCCACGTCATACTGCGAGGGCCGCGCCGGCGCATTCGGGTGCGAATGATAGCACCCGATCACATCGAGCCGCTTCGCCCGCGCCGCCTTGTCCGCGCGAAACGAGGCCTCCGGCGTAATCAGGAAACGATTGTATTGCGCTTCGTCTTCCCGGGCGTTCGCGATGCGCAGCAACTCCACCACGCACCGATCCTCGCCGTTCAATTTTCCGAGGAGAAATCCGCAACACTCGTTCGGAAAGGTCTCCTCGCCGTGCTTCTCGATGCCGGCCTTGAGTTCCGCGCTCAACACGATCGCCATCGCTCAGGCCTTGTTCCAAAATTCGAAGTCGAGATATTTAAAACCGCTGTCGGGAAGAATCGTCACGACCGTGCCCGATTTCAATCCGCGCGCCACGTCCAGCGCACATGCGACCGCCGCGCCAGCCGAGAGGCCCAACAGCAGCCCTTCCTCCCGCGCCAGCCGGATGCACATCGCCTGCGAATCTTCCGTGCGCACCCAGCGGTTTTCGTCCGCCCGCGTTTCGTCGTAAATCCGCGGCACGATCGACGTCGGCATGTGCTTGAGCCCTTCCAGCCCATGCATCGGCCCGTCCGGCTGAAAGCTTATCAAACGCACATCCGGCTTTTCTTCCCGCAAACGCCGGCCCGTACCCATAAAGGTCCCGCTCGTCCCCAGCCCGGCGACGAAGTGCGTGATCGCCCCCTCCGTCTGCGCGAGCAGCTCTGGCCCCGTCGTCACGTAGTGCGCGCGCCAGTTCGCATCGTTCGAGTACTGGTCAGGATAAAAGTACCGCCCCGGGTCCTGTGCGTAAATCTCCCGCGCCTTCTCGATCGCGCCGTCCGATCCCCGCGTCGCATCGGTCAGCACCAGTTCCGCTCCGTAGCCTTCCAATATCCGCCGGCGCATTAGCCCCATGTTCTTCGGGACGCACAACTTCACGCGGTATCCCATCGCCGCCCCGAGCATCGCGTACGCGATTCCCGTATTGCCCGAGGTCGCATCGAGCAGCACCTTGTCCTTCGTCAG
>VFKU01000401.1 GCA_009885415.1 Rhodothermota bacterium | reverse complement strand
TTGCCGTGCCGGAGCTGGATGCCGTTGCCCGGTCCGCTCGCGACGGAGGTGACGTCGGCCGCGGGCTTGGCGTCGCGCGTGATGTCGCGTGGCGCGGACCAGGTGGCGCCGTGATCGTCGCTGTGGATGAGCAGCACGCGGACGATGGTGTCGCCTTCGATTCCCGGAACGACGCTGCGTTCGTCGAGGCCGGCGGGGTAGCGCTGGTAGACGAGCAGGATGCGGCCCGTCTCGCGCACTACGACCGCGCAAGGATTATTCAGGCTCGCGTCGCCGTCCTCGGCGACGACTTGCAACGCGGACCAGGTGCGGCCGTTGTCCTTGCTGCGTTTGAGGACCAGATCGTTTCCGGAGGTGTCGGCCAGTTTCTGACGCGCCTCGGCGAAGGCGAGGATATCTCCATTTGCCGCGACAAGGGCTGCGGGGATTCGGTAGACGGGGTAGCCTTCTTGGCCGCCGGTGAAGACAGGTGTTGTTTCTGTGGAGAGTTCGGCGGGCCGGGCGTTTATGGAGTAGGCGGCCAACGCCGCCAAGACGAAGCAGGATATGGGACGCCGCATTGCGGATCTCCGGTTGCCAACCGTTACACTTTAAGGCAAACGCGCGTTGGTGTCCAGTGGCCGGAAGCGGGTAAAATTGCGCGCCGTGACCTACCGCAAATACAAGACCATAGTTGCAGTGTTCGCCGTGGTGTTCGCCGTGTATTCGCGGACGGCGCGCGCCGAGGGTATTCATTGGTTCGACGACTATGCCGCGGCGAAGGCGGAGGCGGGGAAGACGGGGAAGCCGATCTTTTTGGCGTTTCGGTGTTCGCCTTGACAGGCTTGCCGGGTCTTTGATGCACAGGTTGTGCAAACCCCTATAGATTCTGCGCGCGGAAAGTTGCTGGCGCAGTACGTGTGTGTGCGGGTGACGACGAACTCGGGCATGGATATCGCTTTGTTCGATCGCGATTGGCACAACGCACTCTATTATTTTGCGTTGAATGCGGACGAGCAGATCTATTTGCGTTACGGCGGGCGGGACGAGACGGCGCCGGAGGCGTACCTGAATTACGAGAGCCTGGAGTTGGCGCTGAAGCTGGGGCTGGAACAGCATGCGAAGGTGAAGGCCGGGGCATTGCCCGCGAAGTCGCGGCCGAAGCCGATGTATCCGAACGAGATGCCGTTGCTGAAGCAGGAGGTGATGGACGCGGGGCGCTGCGTCGAGTGCCACCTGGTGGGCGATTACCAACTGCTGGAGAAAGAGCGCTGGGGGGTGCTGGACAAACTGACGGATCTCTATGCGTATCCCGACATCAAGCGGATCGGGATTGAGCTGGATATTCCGAAGGGTTTGCAGGTGAAGGCGGCGACGGGGGCGGTGGCCGAGGCGGGGATGCAGGCCGAGGATTTGATTGACACGATCAATGGCGAGCCGGTGCTGACTTTCGGCGATTTGCAGTATGAATACAACAAGGTGCCGCGGACGGC
>VFKU01000902.1 GCA_009885415.1 Rhodothermota bacterium | reverse complement strand
CGGGGTCGGCGATCTTTGCGAGCGCAGTGGCGGACGGACGCTGGTAATACTCGCGCGTCACTTGAGGCCCCTTGACGACGATTTCGCCGATTTCTTTCCGGGGTAGTACAAGATCGTCGCTCCAGCGCGAGATGGGCTCGTCCAAAATTGCGATTACTCGCGCTTCGATACTTTTCACTGGATGTCCGATGCAAACGCCTGCGCCGGACGCCGTCTTTGTGGCAGTCTCGTCGATTAGTTCGCGGTGCGAGATCATGGACACCGGTAGCGCTTCAGTCGCGCCATAAGACGGCAGGATGGGCACGCCGGGATCGAGCATTTCCGCGAAGCGCGCGAGGGACTCCGGCTCGGCCGGCGCGCCCGCGGAGATCACTCGTTTTACACCGGGCAATTTCGCGCCGTGCTCCTTGCCGTAGCGGCCCAGTTTGTCGAGGAGCGCCGGTGATGCGAAGAGGTTTGTGGTGTGGTGGTCGTGCGCAGCAGCGAGGAGCGCGCGCGGGTCGGCGGTGATCGGCTTGCTCGCGTCCATCGCGGGCACGATTGAAGCCATGCCGAGCGCGGGGCCGAAGAGCGCGAAGAGGGGGAAGGTCGCCAGGTCGCGCTCGCCCGGCGCGATCTGGTAGTCCTCGCGCAGGGCGCGCACTTGCGCGTCGAAATTGCCGTGCGAGTAGACGGCGCCTTTCGGCACGCCGGTGCTGCCTGAGGTGAACAAGACGGCCGCGAGATCGTTTTCGGCGACCTGCGCCATGACGGGCGCGTCGTCTGGGTCACGCAGATCGTGCAAGGAAGAGCCACCCCAGAACAATCGCCGGCCGACGGTGACATTGATGCGGTTTGTCGTGCGCGCCCAGCCGAAGAGCACGCGCGCGAGGTGTGCCTTTGTAATGCCGACGAAGGCCTCGGGTTCCGCTTCCGCCAGACATTCTTTCAGGTTGCGGATGCCCATGCCGGGATCGACCATGACCGGGATTGCGCCCGCCTTGAAAAGCGCGAAGGTGAGCGCGAAGAACTCCAAACCCGGCGTGACCATGAGGACGGTGCGCACGCCCGGCCCGATGCCGATCTTGGCGAGTCCGCGCGCGAGGCGGTTGCTTTCGCGATCGAGTTCGCGCGCGGAGTAACTGCGGTAGAGAAAGCGGACGCCGCCCGGCATTTGCTGTGCGACGGCCAGCGCCTCGGGCTGCATCTCCGCCATGAGTGGCAGGTGCCGGGCGATGTTCGCCGTGCCGCTCATGTCCGCTCCAGGAAATCCCGTACGCGCGGGAGGATGTCCTCGCGCGCGTCCTCGAGCACGTAGTGGCCGCAATCGTCGAAACGGTGAATGTCGGCCTTCGGGAAACGCTCTTCCCATAGGCGCAGGAAGTGGCGGTCGAAGACGAAATCGCGCAGGCCCCAGAAAATTAGCATCGGGACCTTGGCGAATTGCCCGGCATTTTGCTCGACCTTCGAGACAATGTCGTAGGAGGCGTCGCCGGGCCGAAGCGGAATGTCCTGCACAAAGCGCAAGGTCGCGATGCGGTTCGCCCAGGAGTCGTAGGGCGCGGTGTAGGCGCGTCGTAGCTCGCGCGTGAGCGGATGACGCTTGCAGCACACGCGCGCGGCGATGCCGCTAAAAGCGTTGAATCCGCGCACAAGGAAAGCGCCGAGGGGCGTGTTGCGCACGATCCAGAGGGGCCACGGGAACATCTTGGTCTTGGGCAGGTGAAATGCCGAAGTGTTCAAGATCACGAGCCGCTTGATGCGCTCCGGGTGGCGCGTGGCGTAGGCCATGCCGATTATGCCGCCCCAATCGTGCACGACCAGCGTGATGCCGGTGCGGAGGCCGAGCGAGTCCAGCAGCGTTTCGAGATCGTTCACGCGCGATTCGAGCGTGTAGGTATAGACGTCGTCACCGGGCTTGTCGGACATCCCGCAGCCGATGTGGTCCGGCACGATGCACCGATAGCGATCGCGCAGCGCGAGCACGAGGTCGCGGTAGTAGAAGGACCAGCTCGGGTTGCCGTGCAGCATCACGACCGGCTCGCCCGCGCCCTCGTCGAGATAGTGCATGCGCACGCCGCCGAGGCTCAGGAATTTCCCCGCGAAAGGGTAGAGCGCCTTGGGGATTTCGCGCATCGCCCGGCCTACCAATCGGCGCCGAGCATCAGGCAATTCAGCCCGCTGCCGATGCCCAGGAACCCGACGCGATCGCCGCGCCGCAGAAAGCCGCGCTCGTCCGCCAGCGCCGCCGTGATCGGCAGCGAAACCGTTCCCATGTTTCCGAGAAAGGGGTAGGTCGAGAAATCTTTCTCCGGCGGCACGCCGATTGCCCGCAGGATGGTTTCCTTGTTCGCGTGGCCGACCTGGTGGCAGATGACTTTGTCGATATCGTCGGCGGTCCAGTCCATCTCCGCGAGAAACGCGCGCCAGGTCGCCTCGCCCAGCGCCACGCCGTGCTTGAGCACCGCGGGCGCGTCGGTCTGCATCAGCGGCATCGCCTCGAAACCCTTGCGCGCTTCGAGTCCCCACGAGCACAGTCCGAAGTGCTCCGGATGCGCCACCTGCACGCCGCCGAGCAGCCGGTGGCCCGGCCCGCCGAACGATCCGTCCGTCAGCAACACCGCCGCGGCGCCCGATCCGCCGGTGAGCGTGGCCAGCGACTTTGCGAAGAGTTCCATCACCGGCGTCTCGTTCATTCGCGCGATCATGACGTCGTTAATCTCGCGCGCGGTCTCGCAGGAGACCACCAGCCCCGCGCGGATTTGCCCCAGCTCGATGCGGTTGGCGATGTCGAGCATGCCGTTCAGCATGCCGAGACACGCGTTGCTGAGGTCGTAGACGCCCGCCTCGCCGCGCACGCCCAGCTCCGCCGCGACGTGACACGCGGTGGCCGGCTCAAAGTTTTCGCGGTTCACGCCGGCGTAGATCAGCGCGCCTACTTCGGCCGCCGCGACGCCGGCGTGTTCGAGCGCCCGCGCGCCCGCCGTGGCTGCGCCTTTCCACAATGGGCAGTCCTTCTCCCACCAGCGGCGCTCGGCGATGCCGGTGAGCGCTTCGAGTTGGCCCATGGGCATGCGCAGCGCGGTGTAGACCGGCGCGAGGCGCTCTTCGAGTTCGTCGGAGCTGACGACGACCGGCGCCAGTTCGTAGCCGATGCTCGCGATATGTACGCGCGAATACTTCATCCGCGCATTATCGCAAGGACGCGCCGGCCGGGGCCAGCCGCACGGCGAAATTTTCCATGCGGTAGATCACGCGACCGTCGACGCTGAGGTGCCCCGCCGCGCGCAGGAGCTGCGCCGCATCGTCCACGCCGGTCACGCAGGCCTCGATCGTGACGCGTCGATCTGTCGGCACCACCTGACCGCGATAAATCCAGCGGTGCTCCTCGCCCAGCGCGACGCATTCGACGCGCGGCGAGTTCTGGCCCGCGCCCCAGCGCTCGATCGCGAGGAAGCGCAGGAGTTGAAGGAAGCCCTCGAGCCCGAGCGAGCCGGGCCACACGGGGTCCTGATAGAAGTGCGCCTGAAAAAACCACGCGCCCGGATCGACGGGGATGCCGGCGCGGATGTAGCCCAGCCCGTGCGGCCCGCCCTGCGGCGCGTAGACCTCGACCGTGTCCACCATGCGCCACGCGTCCGCCGGGTAGGGCGCCTCGCGCGGGAAGGAGAAAGACGGCGTAGTCGCGCGCTCGACGGCGGTCGGCTCGTAGGGCTTCGCGTCGCGAATGCCGACCTGGTTCGCCAGCGCGCCCGCGGAGAAATAGCCGAAGTTCGTTTGTCCGGTGTAGATCGCGCGCTCGCCGCAGTGGACCTCGAAGGCATAGTGCTGAATGATCATGCCGCCGGACTTGGAGACGCCCGTGCATTTGACGCGCGTGCGCAGCGCACCCATGCCGGGCGTTATCTCGGCGTGTTGCACAGCGCTGCCGCCAAGGTTGCGGAAGCGCAGATCGGTGTCGCTCGTGAGAGCGGAGCCCATGTATGCGGCGAGCCATCCGCAGGGTTGCAGCGCGGCTTCGAGCAACACGGCGAAGGGCATGGCGCCCTGGCGGTCCGCGTCGAAGTACCACTCGCGCGCGGGCACGTCGTATTCCGCCACGGCCTCGCTGCCCGCCTGCATGACCCACGGCGCGCCCTTCACCTCGACCACGCGATCGAGAAATTGGAAGGGGGGACGCGGCAAGCGCGCGATCGCGCGCTCGTGATCGAATACCTTGTAGCGATCGCCGAAGGCTTCCGAGGGATTGCCGGTCGAAAAGGCCAGGATTTTCTCGCGGTCATACAAGGGTTTCGCAGGAAGCGCGGGCGCCGCACCGGATTTCGCCCACATGGCCTCGATCGATTCGCGGTTGAGTCCCGTGAGTTGCAGCGACATATTCAGCATTTCGACCGCCGGCTTGCCGTCGACGTACATCAGCGCATCCGCGATCGCGTAGGGGCTCGGGTTATAGCCGAGTTCCTTGATCGCGATTTCGTACACGACCTTCTTCGTGCTGCGGTTTACTTCGCCGCGGCACTTGAGCTGCCCGGACACGCCCGGCATCGGCTCATACACGACCTCGTCCGCTTCGCCGACCCAGCCCATGCGCGAGAGGTAGACGCGCAGCGTGTGCAGGCAGCACTCGTACATCAGCGTGCCCGGCATCACCATGTCATCCACGAAATGGCACGTGAGGAACCAGTCGTCCGGGTGGATGTCCATCTCACCGCGAATGCTGCCGAGGCCGTACTTGCCGCCCTCGGGATCGAGTTCGAGAATGCGATCCACGAGTTTCATCCGGCCCGAGGGCAGGCTGGCCGGCGCGCGCAGCGGCAGTCCCGCGAAGGCCGGACCGAAGCAGCCCGCGAGATCGCCGCGCCGCAGATACGCTACTTGGCGGTCGGTGTAATTTTCGCGCGACATCGGCGCGAGCGCACGCCAGTCCGTGGGGCGCACGCCCGGTTGCGGGCGTTTGTCCAACTCCGTGTGCACGATGCCCGCGCCGGCGTCGAGCGCCTCGCGCGTGAAAAAGCCCGCGCAACCGTTGCGCATCGTGAGCAGCGGCTCGCCGCCGACGGTCGCGTCGAAATTGAAACGGAAGAGCCACGTCGCGCCCTGGCGGAAGAAGCGTTCGATGCGGATGTCGTAGTGAATCGTCTCGCCGGCTCCCGGCAATGCGCGGTGGAAAGTGACTTGCGCGTCCAGTAGGCGGTACACGGCCAGCCCGCGCGTCTCGAAGTCGATGCCGAGGTACGCAGAAAGGATCAAGTCCGCCTGGCCGGCCTCGACCGCGATGCAAGTGGGGATGCGCCCGCCATCGAGATACCACGCGCCCGCGAGGATGTCGTGCTCGGTGATCACGCGACCCGCGCCCATCGAGCGCGCCTCGCCCTCAAAGGCGACGATGCGGTCCACGAGCATCAAGGGCTCGTCCGGCAGCCGCACGCGCGTCGGGTGCGAATCCGCCGCGGCCCAGTCCGTGCCGAGCGAGCGCGCGATCGAGCCGATCGCAAATTCCAGGCATTGTTCACGATTCATCGCTAGCGCGCGGCGCGGCGGCGTGAGAATTTCGAAGGTGGCCGGTTGCGGTGCGCGGACTTCGGCGCGGGGTAGCTCCGTCGAAAAAAGCAGAGGAAGTTCCAGTGGAGGAAGATGGGGAAGAGGAGCGGCGAGGGTGACGCCCCCGCCGATAGCTTGCGCGATGCGTTGTTGCAGACCCGCGATTCGCGCGGCTACCGCGCCGGCCAGTTCCGCTTGGCGGAGATAGCTCTCGTGCGCCTCGACGTGTGCGCTCTCGGCGCACGACAAGGCCGCGACCAGCGGAGTGGCGTCCCGCGCTGCAACCCGCTTTCTTGGCGGCACACTCTCTATAGTGTCATCCTCGCGAAAGCGGGGACCTCCGTTTTCGTCTGACGATCCGGATTTGAGTAACGCGGGCTCCGCATCAATTGCATGCACCGGAAGCGGCGACGCTGCTACGGCCACCGGTTTCGCTACACGATGCGGCGGCAACACGGCCTCGATCGGCCCGTGCCCCACTTCGACGCGGATCGTCTTCGCAGGTTCGGTTGCCGGCTGAAAGGCCGCGACCGCGACGTCTTGCCCATACAACACGCTGAGATCCACCGGGACGCGCTCGGCGAGCAGGTGGCCGAGCATTCGCAGGACGAGCCCGGCCGTGCTCCGGCCTTGTACGCACGCCGCGCGCGCGAGGTGCGGCCTGCCCTTCAGAATCTCGCCGATCATCCGCGAGCATGAACCGCCCGGGCCCATCTCGAGGAAAAGCCGCGCGCCGTCCGCGTAGGCCGCCTCGATCATTTTTGGATAGTCAATGCCGTAAATCGCCTGCGCGAGCACCGCGTCGGCCGCGGTCTCCGTGTTCACGTGATACTCCGTGCCCCACGCGCCGCTGTAGAACTTCACGCCCTTCGGCGCGGCGGTCGGCAGCACGT
>VFKU01000296.1 GCA_009885415.1 Rhodothermota bacterium | reverse complement strand
GGCGGTGGGCTGAAGCCCACCTACCTGTCGAGCGGCTGGGTGGACTGGCCGAGGAGTTCGATGCGGGTCTGGGCGTCGGTGAGTTGTTGCGAGAGTGCGCGGAGTGTGGCGTCGAGTTCGTCGTTGCGGCGGGCCTGCTCTTCGACGCGTTGGTGGAGCGCTTCGTAGTCTCGGCGGACGGTGATGGCGTCGCGACGAGCGAGCGTGTATTGCCAGGCGAAGAGGAGAGTTGCGGCGGCGAAGAAGGCCGTGAGGGCCCAGCCTAGTTTTGCGGTGCGTGAAGTCATTTGATCCTCGGTGTTGCTGGCAGTTTGGTCGCCTTTTTGCTTCGGGCTTGGTCTGGGGCGGCGCACTTCGTAGATTTGGATTTTAGAGTGACGCCGCCCAGCTTTGCTGGGCTTGGTAAAGCGGCAGCTATCGCTGCCGCAGTCCAAAGAGTCTATCTTTTATCTCTGTGATCGATCAGTTTGTGGTTGCTGCGCCGGGAAAGAAGTCTTCGAGGTGCGGCAGTGGGGGTTCGGTGCGGGTGAGGAGCCATTGCTCGCCGGATTTGGTGAAGGTGAAGTCGACTTCTCCGGAGGGTGAGGGCGGGAGGGCGAGTTCGGCGGCGGCGGATCCGGACTCGTCGAGTGCACGGCGTTGGCCGGTCATGCGGAAATACACGCGCACAGAGACGCGGCCTTCGGTGGTGAGTGCGGCGAAGTCCCACGCGCGGATCTGGCGGTGGACGGGACCCGGGCGGAAGAGTTTGAAGTAGAGGCCGTAGGCGGCGCGGACGTAGTCGGCGCCCCAGCCGTTGGCGTCGGCGTAGGTGGGGGCATAGACGGCGGAGGCTGCGGCGGCGTCGCCCCGGCGAAATGCGGCGTCGAGCGATTCGATCTGGGCGACGACGGCCTGCGCGGCGGCGAGCTGGTCTCCGGTAAGGTCGTCGATCTCGGGCCACCAGGTCTGCGCCGCGGGCCGCGATTCGGTGGGCGGGGGCGGCGGCACGCTGGTGGTTGCGTTCGTGTTGGGATCGAAGACGGCCTGTTCGACGATGCGGCTTTCGACGGCGTTGATGACGAGGTAGTCGCCGTAGTTGACGGTGCCTTGCAGGGGCTCGGTCTCGCTGGTGAGCGCGGTCACGCCGTAGGCGATGGTCTGCGCGGGATCGGGCGGCGCGGCATCGAGATAAGTGTGCGCGTCGAGATCGCCCGAGACCGCTTCCCAGCGATCCGAGGACAGCACGCGGCGATAGACGCGGTAGAAAACGTCGCCCTCGCGGAAGGGCCAGTTCAGTTCGGTGCCTTGCGGGCCGCGGCGCGCGGTGACGCCGCGCACGGCGGCGGGCACGGCCGCAAGCGCGTAGGGTTGTTCTTCGTAAAAATTTTCGCGCGTGTGCATGACGAAAATCGCGCGGCCGATGCGGGAGATGAAGGCGCGGCCTTCGCCGTCGGGTTTGTATTGACCTTCGAGACGTTCGCGCCAGGCGGCGGCGTTGAGCAGCGCGCCGGGCAGCACGACTTCCTTGAAGGAGGCCATCGCTTCATCGGTCGCATAGGGACTGAGCACGGGCACCCAATAGAAGTGGCCGGTGTTCAGAATTAGTTCGGGGACTTGCCCGGGGAGTTCGAGGCCGTACGCGCCTTGGAGCATTCGGCCTTCGTGAAAGATCGGATCGAGGTCGGCGAGGTTCGCCTCGAATTCGGTGGGCGAGGTTGCGGCGTTGAGGCGGTAGGCGACGCGGGCCTTGTCCTTCACGAGGTCCTTGCGCGCGATGTATCCTTTGTCGATCAGATCGCGCAGGGCGGGCTCGATCGCGTCGGTCCAGTATTGCTTTTGAGGGCCGGCCCAGAGGTCGTCGGCGCGCGCGAAGCGATAGACCGAGGCGCCGGTCATCGCGCCGTTCAGCAGCATGGCGCGGTAGAGCGCGGAGGGCATGGCGGCGTCCGGCTTGGGGCCGAACTTGCCCGGCTCGATGAAGCCGGAGTCGGCGTACCAGGCCGAATCGGAGGCGAGTCCCCACTGCGCGGCGGCGCCTTCGAGCCAGAGGCCGAGGATGGCGCTGGTGGCCGCGACGTTGTGCGGGCCGCGCTGGCTGTTCATGGGGATGACGACGGCGGGATGCGCGCGCATCGCGTCGTAGACGCGCTGGTTGCGCGTGTTGGCCATGAGGCGGAGCCATTCGAGGCCGTCGAGTTCGAGGATGACGCGGCGTCCGTATTGCGCGGCAAGATCGATGACCGAAGCGAGCCAGGCCGCCTGGGCCGGCACGCCCATCGGAGCGCCGGGCGCGAAGGCGGGGTACTCGTCGAAATTCAGTCCGCTGACGCGCACGGCGCGGACGATGGCGAATTGGTCGAACAATTTTTGGAGTTCGTCGAGCGGCGCGGCGGTCGCCGGAGAGTGTGTAATCGTAACGACTGCGGGCACCTCGCCGAACTGGAGTTCGTTCACGACGTCGAGAAAGCGATCGCTCCAGCCGGGCGCGCCGGTGCGCGGTCCGGGGATTTCGAGCGCGGCGAGAGGACGGAGCGCTTCGGGCAACGCAGTCCACACTTGTTTGAGTTGGTCGGCGTACGCCAGTGCGTCACCGGCGCCGGGATCGGGCGCGCGGAAGATCAGCCAGGGGCGATCGGGCGGGATCGGATCGAGGTCGAGTGCACGGGCCGGAATCGGCCAGATTGACACGGCGATGACGAGCAGGGAAACAATTCGCGGGAACATGCGGGGTCCGTCCTTGCGTGATCTTATGCGAGCCTCTGCTGTCCGCACAACCCGGCGGGACGCGCGCCGCCCGTGCGCCGGACGTGGGGCGATTCCCGTTGAACCGCCAATGTAAGGCCTGTTAGACTCGCGCCCCACGGTAAACGAGTTCCGCGCGGGCGGCCGTCCGTGCGCCAGACAGGAGACTTCAATGGCCTTCGTAGTGACTGAGCCCTGCATCAAGTGCAAATACACCGACTGTGTGAGCGTGTGCCCGGTTGCGTGTTTCAAGGAAGGCGCAAACATGCTGGTGATCGAGCCCGACGAATGCATCGATTGCGGCGTGTGCGTGGATGAGTGCCCGGTGAATGCTATTTTTCCGGAGGAAGAAGTGCCGGACAAATGGAAAGACTACATCGCGCTCAATGCGCGCCTGTCGAAGACGTGGCCGACGATTGAGGCGGGCAAGGACCCGCTCGACACGGCCGAGGATTTCAAGGCCGTGGAGAACAAGCGCGCGCTGCTCGACGAGCGTCCGGGCGAGTAAGCGTTCAGTTCATTTTTTTCGCGGCCGGCCTTCGGGCCGGTCGCTTTTTTTATTTTCGGCGGCTTAGCGTGTGCGCACGGCGTCGGCGGGCCCCAACACGGCGTAGATACGCGAGCCGCCGTCCATCGCGGAGAATCGGAAATCCATTGTGGACAAAGAGAAGGATTCGACGCTGGCGCGTTGTTTTTCAAAAGGCTTCCAGCCCTGGACGGAGTCGTAGGCATACAATTCCAGATCGCCGAAGCGATCGGGCGTGACGGTGCCGGGCTGGATGCGAATGCTGATGGCGGTGTCGGCAGAGGCGGGCGCAGGATCGGCCATGACTTCGTAGACTTCGCTGAACGCGGTGAGTCCGGCGGGGTAGGGCGCGGGCGGCGCGGTGCGCAGAAAGGCCTGGGCGCGGGTGTTTTCTTGCGTGCGCATGGTGAATACGGCGGCGCCGTCGGGCGTGCGCATTTCGAGTTTCTGCCCGATTTGCAGCGGCGAGGCGCGGGCCGGATCGGGGGCGAGATCCAGGCCCGTCACTGTTTTTGGCCCTTTTCTTCCGACCATTTCCGCGGGTGTCTGCGAGCTGAACGACACGCCATGTTTGGGCGCGCCCGCCGGCAAGCCGGCGATGGGAGCGGGCTCGGGCCGTGGTGAAGCCGTTGCGGTGCCTGGTTGCCGGGGTGGCGCATCGGCACTAGACGCAGCCGCAGGCGCGAGGTCTTCGGTGGACAACTTCGGCGAGGGCTCTTGCGCCGCGGTTTCTGGAGCGGGTGTTTCCTCCGAAGGCGGGTCTTGCTCTGCGGGCGCGACGCCGAAAAATTGCGGGTTGAAGATCGTGACGGGTTTTGCCTCCGAGGGCACGAACACCGGCGTTGTGGGGAAGAGCGGCTCGGGTTTGAATCCCGGCGGCACGGCCGGAGTGATGACCATCGGCTGGCCCGGGCGGATGTTTTCCGGGAGTTGCTGCCGGTACTGGCCCAAGTCGTCGCTCGGCGTTAGGACGCGCGGGGCCGGCGGGGTCAGCGTGGCTACGCGCTCCTCGTCGGCAGGGTCGAGGTCAATCACGCTCGCGTCGTCATTCTGCGCGGCGGGCGTGGCATCGTTCGCGGCGGCGTCGGCCCCGGCGAGCCGTGCGCCCGAGGGCGCACGCCGCGTCTCGGGCGCGCGTACGAGCGCCGGGTCTGCGCGCCGCGCGGACTCGGGGCCGAGCGCCGCGACGACTTCACAGCGAGTGAGGAGGGCGGTCATGGCGCGGCGTTCACCGTCGAGGGTCTGGTCTTCGATTTGGCGCCAGCCATCGACGGGGTGGTAGCCGTAGAGAAAAACTGATTCGAGGTCCTTCGTGTCGCAGACGGTTTCGTTCACGCGTAAATCGAACTCGACCGAGAGCCCCTCGGGGGCGCCCTCGACCGTGGGCTCGAGATAGGTGGTGAAGGCGGCGAGGCCCTCGGGCAAGGCAGCGGGGGGTGTCGCGCTTTCTTTGAGGCGCGCGATCATGGGCGTGTCGGCGGTAAGAAATACGCTCGCCGATTGCCGCCCCGGCCGGAGCAGGAGGCGGCGGCCCGTGGCGGATTCCGTGTGGCGCTCGAGGTCTTCGCGATCGTAGCGCGTCACTTTGAAGCGGCGGCTGAGCATCAGTTGCAGTTGATCGTCGTAATGCGTCGACGACGGGTTTTCCGAACTGCCGAAGGGCACGAGGCTAACGGCCTCGGGCGTCTCGCCGAAGCGGACGGCCATGGCGAAGCCGTAGCCTTCGTTGACGCGCCATTTGCCGTCGTCGAAGCGGCGATCGCCGGTGTAGAAGATGGGATCGCCGCTGTGCCCGCCGGCGAGCGGAAATTCTTTGTCGCCGCGCACGATGGCATGGACGTCGCCCCAGGCGATGCTGAGGGTCTGGTATTCGTTGCGGAGCAATTGCGCCGCTTGCGCCGCGGACTCGAGGGTCCATTCCTGAAACCACGGCGCGTTTTCCTGGATGAGCCGGTGGATGATTTCGTTGGGCCGGGAGGCGCCGTCTTCGTCGAGCTGTAAGATGGACCACCACACGTGGAAGGCCGTCATCGCGGTGCTGCCGGTCTCGGCGAGGTAGTTCCACTCGCGCAGAATGTCGAGCAGGACGCGCAGGTCCGGGTGCGCGTTGTCCACGTAGTCCGGGTTTTCCTCGGCGAGAGCGAGGAGATAAGGGACGGCCTCGGCGGCGAGGGGCGAGACGGTGTCGAAGAGCATGGCCTGCATGTCTTCGAAGGAGCGAGGACCGATGGAGAAGAGGCGGCGGACACGCTTGGCGCGGTACGAGTCTTGGTCCCGGATGAGCCACGCGGGCCAGGCGGAGGGATCGAGCACGGCCGGGACGGTCGCAAGCCAGGGGGGCGTGCCGCAGGCTTGCACATAGCCGGAGGCGGGATTGAGGATCCAGGGGAGTGCGTCGGGCGTGAGCGCGGCGCCCCACTCGAAACGGTGATCCAGACTCGCGACGGGCGCCTCGAAGAAATTTTCGGCGAGGCCTTCGGTGCCGAAGCCGGCGTCGGCGGAGGCGGTGGCGGCGTCGACGCGCAGGCCGGTAGTCGCGTTGTAGCGATAGAAAATGTTGCCCGCGGCGTCAGCGTAGACCACGTGAAAGGTCGAGAGTTGCAGGCGATCGAGCACACGGCGGAATTCGTCGAGGTCTTGCGCGCGGCCCATGTCGTAGAGCTGTCGCAGCGCGCCGAAGTCGCGGTAGCCACCCGCCTGCCAGCTAAGTAGGCGGCCCTCCGCCGAAGCGACCACGGGGCCGTGGGGCGTGGCCAGGCGCTCCTCCGTGTTTTCCGCGAAGCCGTTGGGTGTTTTGATATAGAAGCCGCGGTTTTCGTCCTCCGTGAAGATCACGCCGCCGGGTTGGCCGGCCCGCACTTCAGGGATTGTCGAATTCGGGTCCCCCGGCGTGCCGGGCTCGCCGTATTCGACGAAGACGTCGGCGATGTCGGGCGCGTTGGGCGCGAGGGCCCAGCCGAGCAGGGCGTTGTGCCCCTGCACGATGACGGGGAGGCCGAAGAGCGTCGCGCCGTAGATGTTGAGGTCGGGTGTCACCAGGTGCGCCTCGTACCACTGGTAGGCGCCTTCGAAGTCGGCGTGGGGATTGATCACGAGCATGGGTTCGCGCGTTTGCGAGAGGGCGGGGCCGACGGCCCAAGCGTTCGCCGAGGGCGTGCTGCGCGCGAGGTGCGGCGCGCCGGGATAATCGAAGGGTGCCTGGCCGAGGAGATAGCGGTGCAGGAGCGCGAGCACGTCGGCGGGTTGCACGCCGTCTTTCCAGGCCGGCTCGGCGTCGGGGTGCTCGGTGATCCAGGTGTTTACCCCGAGCGCAAAGCCTTCACAGAGGTCGCGCGTGACCGCGTCGGCGAGTTCGTAAGCGTTGTAGGCGAGGCCGGCGTGGTTGAGGCGGATGGAGAGGCGGTCGGCCTCTTCGGCCTCGGGGCCGAGCACTTCGGAGGCGCGGCCGTTGGCCAGGCGATACGCGAGGAGCATGGGGACGAGGTGATCTTCGGCCTGTGCGTAGCCGAAGGCGAAGGCCATCGCGCGGGGGTTGTCGGCGTAGATGTGCGGCACGCCCCAGTCGTCGCGGTAGAGGGTGGCTTCACTCCAGAGGATTGCCGCGTCGTCGGCGGGGTCTTGGGCGGAGGCGAGCGCGCCGGCGAGCACGAGCAGCGCAGCGGTGCAGACGCGGATCACGGCAGACTCCAGCGTGGGACGGGGACCCCGCTTAGTATCCCACACGAGCGGGGCGCGGACAATGCGGCGCGCGATCGAGACGGAGACTCTGGAGCGACGCCGCCCAGCTTTGCTGGGCTCAGTAAAGCGGCAGCTATCGCTGCCGCAGTCCAAAGAGTGCCGCGTTGCGAGGAGCGAAGTATTCGCTGACTCTACGAATTTCGGCGTGCGAATTCCGGGGAGGAGAGGATCAGTTTTTCGAGGGCTTCGGGGTCGGCGCCGCGCCCGCCGGCGCTGAGTTGTCCGCCGCCGTCCATGACGACGATCTCGCCGGTAATCCACGAGGCGGCGGGCGAAGAGAGGTAGACCGCGAGATCGCCGACTTCGTCGGGACGTCCGGGGCGTCCGGGGCGTCCGAGCGGGATGCCGCGCGTGTTACTGAGGTCGCCGGCGAGGGCGAAGGCTTTTTGGACGCCTTCGGTCTCGACGTAGCCGGGAGCGATGGCGTTGACGCGGATGTTGTGCCGGGCCCACTCTACGGCGAGGGTACGGGTGATGGCGTCAATGCCGGCCTTCGCGGCGCAGGCGGGGAGCATACAGGCCCAGCCGGAAAGGTGCAGGGTCATGCTGATGCTGAGGATGCTGCCGCCGTGTTGCTTTAGGTAAGGGTAGGATTCGCGGCAGCAGTGGAAGGTGCCGTAGAGATCGATCTCGAGGACGGCCTTCCACTGGTTGTCGCTGAGCATGTGCGAGGGGAAGTAGAAATTTCCCGCGGCGTTGTTCACCAGGATGTCGAGGTGATCGGTGCCCATGCGCTTCGTGGCTTCGGCGAAGCATTCGCGGACGGAGGCGGGATCGCGCACGTTGAGTCCGAGGCCGATCGCGCGCACGCCGTGTGCCTTGGCGATGAGGGCCGCCTGCTCTTCGCAGAGGTCCTTGCGGCGGCTCGCGATGGCGATGTCGGCCCCGCACATGGCCATACGGTGGGCGATCGAGAGGCCGATGCCGGAGCCGCCGCCAGTGAT
>VFKU01000304.1 GCA_009885415.1 Rhodothermota bacterium | reverse complement strand
TTGCCGTGCTCGATCTCGACTGTGCGCGCAATGAGCGCGTCGGCGACTTTGAGATAGGCCACCAGAATTTGGCCGTCATCGTCGCGTTCGATCGTGATGGTCAAGTTCATTACGCACGCGCCCCCGTGCGCGCGCGTTTCTTGCGGGGCTTTCGCTTTGGCTTAAACTCCGTATCGGCGAAGCCGGAGACAAGCACCGGCGCACGATCGGGAAATTCAGCGATAAGCGATAGATGGCCCCCCATGGCTTCCACCGTCTTGCGCAAGGTGGAGAGCAGCAGGTCGCTGCGCTGTTCCATTCGGGAGACGCTGTCCTGAGTCACGCCGAGTTTCTTGGCGAGTTGTACTTGCGTCCGCTTGCGTGCTTTGCGAAGGGCGCGGAGCGTCATTTCCTCGGCGATCAACTGCGCCGTGCGCTCTTCAATTCTTTTGCGCCGTTCCGGACTCAGTTCTTTCATCAGCGTCTCGTGATCGACTGTCATGATTGTTTTCCTTCATAGTGCATGCGAATTAGATGAGCGCCAAATCTCTCATCCGCCTTTCGAATGAGTTGACGGTAGAAAAGTTTTTCATCCGCGCCTGCTTTGTCGCCCGCCACAAACAATATCGCTCTACGTTTCGGATCGAAGGCAAATGCAACTCTCCACTCACCACCGCCTGCCGAGAACCGCAGTTCCTTCAAGTTCGTGTACCGCGACCCCTTGAGCGTATCCACGTACGGACGTCCTAAATTTGGACCGAATTGGCGCAGCATTCCCATCAGTGTAAGGATTTGATCCTGAACAGTTTCGTCAAAGTCGTCGAACTCCGGCGCAAACTCGACGCCCAGTTTTGCTTGCCATTCCACGACTAAATTATGACTCGATTGGCATATGTTGTCAAGTCCATATAATGATTACTGTCTATTCCTGAAACGCGTCCCGGAATAGCGTGATCTCCGGCTTCCCTCGCTCCGGCAGCACTATGCTGACGACATCGAATCGGTAATAGGCATTGGGGTC
>VFKU01000239.1 GCA_009885415.1 Rhodothermota bacterium | reverse complement strand
TTCGCCCCTCGGGCACCGAACCGATCATCCGCGTCATGGTCCAGCACGAGTCCGACCGCACCGCCAAGACGCTGGTCCAAGAACTCGTGGACGACATCACCGCGCTGTGAGTGGTCCCCCGAGATTCATCGGCTACGATGTACGCGTTCCGCCGGAGAACGCCGCGGAGCATTGGGACGCCATACGTCGCGCAGACTATCTGCTACGAACTGATGCAATCCATCCGCTCTCGGTCGACGCTATGGTCTGGCCCGTTCCCTATGAACTCCAGGATGTCGATCTATTTGAAACGCACGGATATGGTTTTGTGGGTCTTAGCGCTACACCGCCGATTATCGCAGGGGCCGTGACGATCACGATCGCGGTGTTTCCCGAAACTTGGTCGGAACTCCAGCGAGAAACCTGGAATAAATTGGTCCTGACCGCGGCCGGCCGCGAGATCGGCTTGGAATCGCTCTACAGCACAGAGGTGGCCGTTCCAAGCGAGGCGGAGTTCCGATTGTTGGGCTACGACGTCTCCGATTGGGGGCTGATCAGCGGGCTCAGCAACTGCGGCTACTCCTCCGGCGAGGCGGTTGCAGGGTATCGCACAGCCTGGGCACATCGGCTGAATTCGCATCACCTCTTCGATGACATTGACGCCGCAGAGGCGTTTGTAAAATTCGCTGATACGCGCGTGTCCGAGCATGCGCCGTTCTACGTCTTCGGGATTTGGCACCGGACGGGCTGAGTGCTTCGCACGGCGTTGGCCATCGCGCACCCAAATGACGGCTCTTGAGGACACTCGCTCTTCCGGTGGCGTCCGTCCATTCCCGGTGCTATTGTGGCAGGCGTGCGGATGGCGCATTGGGAGAGGGTCTTATGAAGGCATTCATTCGGTTATTGGTGATTGTTCTCGCTGCGGCCTTGGCCGGACCGGGGGCATTGGCGCAGGACACGAAGCCCGCGCCGCAGGCCGCTCCGGCACAGGCGGCACCCGCGAAAGTGCTGCCGCGTCACGAAGATGTCATGGTCGCGATGCGGGACGGCGTCGAGTTGGCGACGACGATTTATTTCCCCGAGGGCGATGGCCCCTGGCCTGCCGTTGTCTCGCGCACGCCGTACAACAAGGGCGGCATGGCAAACGGCGCGTCGCGTTACACGAAGGCGGGCTACGTCTTCGTCGGGCAGGACGTGCGCGGCCGGTTCCTCTCGAAGGGCGAGTACGTCGCCTTTGCGCCGGACCGTGAGGACGGCTTCGACACGATCGCGTGGGTGAACAAGCAGAAATATTGCGACGGCAATATCGGCATCACCGGCGGGTCGGCGTTGGGCATCACGTCGAACCTGGCGGCGTCGACGAACCCGCCAGGGCTGAAGGCGGCGTATGTCATTGTCGCGCCGCAGAGCTCCTTTCTCGAGTCCAACTTCATCGGCGGCGCGTTTAAGGAGTCGATGATCGCGGGCTGGATGAAGGGGCAAGCCTCGGAGAAGCAGGTGCCGATGCTGCGCGCTCGCGTGAAGATGGATCCGACGTGGAAGGCGACAGACTTCGTGCACTTCATACAGAACGTGGACATCCCGATCTACAACGTGGGGGGATGGTACGACATTTTCGGCAAGGGCAGCGTGAGTAATTTCATGTATTTTCAGGAGAAGGGCAAGGGCAAGGCGCGCGGGAACCAGAAGCTGCTGATGGGCCCCTTCGGCCACGGCCCGCTGTCGGGCAACCTGGCCTATCCGGGCCAGGATCAGCTGCAGGGCGCCTTCGCGAGTGAGCTCCGCTGGTTCGA
>VFKU01000583.1 GCA_009885415.1 Rhodothermota bacterium | reverse complement strand
GCGGATGAAGAGGCGCAGGGCGGTCTGGTATTCACCTTCGGCGAGGGCTGGGACGGAGAGCAGCTACGTGCGTCCGAGATAGAAGTGCGCGCCGGGATTTTCGGGGTCTTTAAGCAGGTAGGCCTTCAGGAGCACGCGGGCCTCGTCGAATTTCAATTCGAGACAGAGGCGCTCCGCTTCATCGAGTTGCGCTTGCAATTGCACGGCGTCCGGCCGGCGCTCGCAGCCCGCGGCGAGTTGCACGGCGAGCACGCCACAGACGAGCGCCATCGCCGCGCGCGGAAGCCGGCGGCCCACGTCTACCACCGCGGTTGAAGGCGGAAGAAGGCGGTGTTGGCGCCGATGCGGCAGAAGAAGGTTACCTCGGAATTCTTCGCTTTTTTCTCCGCCTCGATGGCGTTGGTGAAGGCCTGCAAGTTCGGCGTGGGGCGACCGCCGAGCGCGAGGATGACGAAGCCGGGCCGGATGCCACCGACGGCGGCGGCGCTCCCGGAGCGCACGCGGCGCACGATCACGCCTTGCACGTCCTCGGAGAGATTGAGTGCGATGCGCACGTCGGTGGTGAGTTCGCGTACCGTTAGGCCGAAGACCGTGTCCTCGATCTCTTGCGCCTCGCGGCCGGACTTCGGGCGGGGCAGGAGCGTGAGGCGAAGATCCAGCGACTCGCCGCCGCGTTGGAGCGTGAGCGGCAGCGGTTCGTTGAGCGGGCTTTCGCGGACGAGTTTCGTGAAGCCGAGCACGTCGGAGTCTTGCTTGGCGGTCATGGCGCGGCCGTTAAACGAGGTGACAACGTCGCCCATGCGCAGGCCTGCGCGATCCGCCGGCGAGCCGGGGATGACGGTGCTGACGACGAGGCCGCCGCTTTTCGGCAGCTTCCAATATTCGGCGAGGTCGTCGGTGAGGGGCTGCGTGTAGACGCCGAGCCAGGCGTCCTCGCGCGCGCCGGAGGTCTCTTCGCTCGGGGGCGCGGCGATGTATTTGTTGAAGAGCGCGCTCTGGTAGACGAGCGGATGGCCGCTGCGCGTGTAGAGTTCGCCGCCTTCCTGGGGCGAGAGGTCGAAGCCGACGACGCCGACGACTTTGCCCGAGGCGTTGACCACCGGCCCGCCGACAAAGCCGAAGGGCACCGCGTCGTCGAGGGCGTAGGTCATGCGTGGCTCCTTGAGGACCGCGCCGACGCGCCGGATTTGCAGGGCGTGCGTATAGTCGAGCGTTTCGCGGAGCAGGCCGAGGACGAGGATGGGTTCGCCGATGGAGAGGGCGGGGCCTTCGTCGAAGCGGAGGTGGGCGAGGCCGGCGGGGGGCGAGGTCATGCGCAAGAACGAGAGGTTGATGTCTTCGGGTTTGTGGAGCACGATTGCGTCGTACTTTTTCTCCGGGTCGCCGGGGAATGAGACTTTGATGTTGAGCGGCCGGCGGTTTTCGAGGACGAGGTGGCCCTGGCTGAGAATGAGGCCGTCCGCGGAGACGATGACGCCGGTGGAGTTGGCCTCGCGCAAGCTGATTTCGCCGGTCGAGGAATTGGTGATCTCGAGGGAGTACTCGAGCAGGCACAGGGCGGGCGTGATCGCGTTGAAGGATTTTTCGATGACGCTCTGCGAGAGCCCGTCGGACTTGACGGCCGCGTCGGCGGCGAAGGGGGCGAGCAATCCCGCAGCGAGGAAGACGATAGAGAACTTATTCACCTTGCTCCTCCTTCGGCGCGGCTGGGTCGGTTGCGGCGGGCGGGGCACCAACCCCGGGTTTGAGAAGCACGAAGCGCGACAATGCGCCGCTCTTTACGGTGAGCAGGATGCGCGGCGCGGCGGACTTCGCTTTACTCTTGTATATCCTGTCGAAGGCGTCGAGATTTTCGACGGGCTCGTCGTCGATGACGAGGATGATGTCGCCCTGCCGCAGGCCGCCGGTGTAGGCGATGCTGCCGACCTGGACGCCGGAGGCGAGCACGCCCTGGCGCGAGCGGAGCTGGGCGCTGCGGATGACCTCGGGCGTGAGCGCGGAGAGGGTGCAGCCCCACTCTTTCACTTCGATTTCGTGGCCCTCGCGGGCGCTCTTTTCCTCGGTGGTGACGGGAACCGTGAGGGTCTTGCCCTCGCGCAGCAGCGTGAGGGTGACTGCCTCGCCGACGGGTTTGTCGGCGATCAGTTTACGGATGGCGGGCAGGTCTTCGGTGAAGCGCGCGTTCGTGGGGACGCCATCCACGTTGAGCAGAATGTCGCCGAGGCGGACCTTCGCCTGGAAGGCGGGCGAGAGCGGGTCGACGTCGCCGATGAGCACGCCCGCCTGCGTGGCGTCGTCGGTGTAACTCGTCATCTCTTGCAGGTTCGCGCCGATGGAGCTGCGCGTCACTTTGCCCTTGGCGATGAGTGTGTCGATTACCTCGCGCGCGATGTCGATCGGGATCGCGAATCCGACGTTGTCGGCGCCTTGGAGCTTGCGTGTGTTGATGCCCACCACTTCGCCTTTGAGATTCACGAGGGGACCGCCGCTATTCCCGGGATTGATCGCGGCGTCGGTCTGGATCCAGTTGTTGAAGGGGGCCGTTTCCGAATTCATGTCTTCGAGGTTTCGATCGGTCACGCTGACGATGCCGAGCGAGACGGAACGCGAGAGGCCGTGTGGACTGCCGAGTGCAAGCACAGTCTGCCCGGCCTGCAAGGCCGCCGAGGACCCGAGCTTGACCATAGGCAGATCGGTGCGCTTGGTCTTGAGTTTGAGCACGGCGATATCGGTGTAGGGATCGACGCCGACGACTTCGGCGTCCACTTCGTCCTTATCGAAGAGGACGCAACGCACACGCGTGCTCTGTCCGGCGACGTGATCGTTGGTGACGACGTAGCCGTCGCGCGAGATGATGAAGCCGCTGCCGATGACAGAGAACTCCCGACGCTCGCCCTCGCGAAAGACCTCCTTGACCGGCCGGACGTGGACGAGGGACTGGGCGACTTTCTCCTTTGCGCGGATGACGGCGCTCTCGGTGGCGGTGCCGGTGGTGGCGCATCCAGAGGCGAGAATTATGAGTGCGGCGAGCAGTGCGAGCGGGCGAATCACGGGTGTTTGGCTCCAGTCCCCTTGGGCGAGGGCGTGATTATAGACCAGCATGCAGGCCCGTTTCAGTGTGGCCGCCGCCGCGGCTTCTTTGCAGAGTCCTTTGCTTTGGCGGAGCGTTTTGTTTTGGGGATCGCTCTGATATAATCTAGGGGCACGGGGGAAACACCCAAGAGATATCTTTTGGTGTTCGTGATTTGTGGGCGCGCTCTGCCTAGGGTGGCCCGACGGGGGAACCACATTGCGCAATTTTCTCAGAAGCATACCCGGTCTGTTTTCGCACGACATGGGCATCGACCTCGGCACCGCCAATACGCTGGTCTACGTCCGGGGCCAGGGCATAGTTCTGAGCGAGCCCTCGGTCGTGGCGGTGAATCGCGATCGCATGGGCGAGGTCCGCGCGGTGGGCAACGAGGCCAAGATGATGATCGGCCGCACGCCGGGCAACATCGTGGCGATCCGGCCGATGAAGGACGGCGTCATCGCGGACTTCGAGATTACCGAAGCGATGTTGCGCTACTTCATGCAGAAGGTGCACAACCGCCGTCGGCTCATCACGCCGCGCGTGGTGATTAGCGTGCCTTCGGGGATTACGTCCGTCGAGCGTCGCGCGGTGGAAGAGAGCGCGCGCAACGCCGGGGCCAAGCACGTCTCGCTCATCGAAGAGCCGATGGCGGCCGCGATCGGCGCCGGGCTCCCGGTGGCGGAG
>VFKU01000094.1 GCA_009885415.1 Rhodothermota bacterium | reverse complement strand
GGGCTCCGGCAAGAGCACGCTGGCGCATGAGGTGGAGAACCAGCTTTTCGAGATGGGCTGCTCGACGATCGTGCTCGACGGCGACAATATCCGCTTCGGCTTGAACAAGAACCTCGGTTTCAGTCCGGAAGATCGTAAAGAAAATATCCGCCGCATCGGTGAAGTCTCGAAACTTTTCTTCGAGGCCGGCGTGATTGCGATGACGGCGTTCATCTCGCCCTACCGCGAGGATCGCGACATCGCGCGCAAGATTATGCCCGAGGGCCGCTTCTTCGAGGTCTACGTCGAGGCCGACCTGGAGGTGTGCGAGCAGCGCGACCCGAAGGGCCTCTACAAGAAGGCGCGCGCGGGCGAGATCAAAGGCTTCACCGGCATCGACGCGCCCTACGAGGCGCCCGAGAAGCCGGAGCTCGTGGTCAATACCGGCACGAGCGACCTGAAAGCCTGCGCGAAGCAGGTCATCGACGCGCTCCGCAAGGCCGGGATTATCAAGTAGGTCTTCGGTGGCATGGGCTTCCAGCCCATGCGCTTGATGGACAGCCTCGACTGCTGGAAGCGCGGGCCCGGGTTGGCGCTACATCGGCTGGAAGCCGATGCCACCAAAGTGCTCTACGGCGGTCAGTTGCGATTCCGAACTGCGACATTCGAATGAGTGAATTCTCGTGAAGATCCTTCTCACCAACGACGACGGCGTAGGCGCGCCGGGCCTCGTCGCGCTCGAGGGAATCCTCGCGGGCGAGGCCGTGGTCATCGCGCCGGACCGGCACCTCTCCGGCTGCAGCCACGCGGTGACGACGTGGCAGGGTTCGATTCGCGCCGAGCAACGCGGGCCGAAGTTGTGGGCCATCGAGGGTACTCCGGCGGACTGCGTTCGGCTTGGGTTGGATTCTCTCGCGGCCGATGTGGATCTCGTCATCGCCGGCATCAATCCCGGCGGGAATCTTGGCGCGGACATTTACTATTCGGGCACCGTCGCCGCCGCGCGCGAGGCCGCGTTTCACGGCAAGACCGGCATCGCCGTGTCGCACTACCGCAAGCGCGAGATGGATTTCGATTGGCCGCGCGCGGCGGCGTGGACGCGGCGCGTGCTCGACGAATTGCTCAAACGCGAGCCGCCCTCGCGGGCGTTTTGGAATGTGAACCTGCCCCACCTCGCCGCGGCGGAAGCCGACCCTGAGATCGTTTTCTGCGGACCGTGCAAACAGCCGCTCCCCCTGCGCTATCGCGTGCAAGGGGAGCATTTCCAATACGAAGGCGACTACCAATCGCGGCCGGCGGATCCCGGCGCGGATGTCGCGCTGTGTTTCGGCGGGAAGATTACGGTATCGCTGATCGCGCTCTGAGCGCGCGGCGCTTGTATCGCTCCCGGTCTTCTGCGAACATTAGCCGTAGGCGAGCGCCAGCGGGATCGACGCGCGCGGAGAACGATCGCGCCGCGACAGGCCGGCCTCCTGGCGGAACTCACGCAGGCACTCCGGGCAATAGGAATACGATATGGGCCGTGCAGAGACCCCGTCCGTCCAGTTCCAGCTATCCTTCTCGCGGATCCTGTGGCACTTGCAACATTGGATTTCCATGTCGAGACCTCCTTGTCCCCTGGGCAACCCGCCCGGAAGAGATTATCGGCCGGAAGCGGCGGAAGCTTTAGCGCATTGCGGGGTGTGCGGGATATATACCGCCATCTGGGCGTATAGGCCCGATTTACTCTGGGGCGTTTCACATGGCTGAGAAATCATTGCCGCATTTGAGTGGCTCTCCTGCGACCGAGACCGACTGGTTCGAGGCGCTCATCTCCTTGGCGAGGTATTTGCGCGGGCCGGAAGGATGTCCCTGGGACCGTGTGCAGGGCTCGGTGGAGTTTGCCGGATTTTTGAAGGGGGAGGCGGAGGAATTGGTCGAGGCGGCGAAGGCTTCTAATGACCCGCACCTCGCAGAAGAATTCGGCGACACGCTGTTTACCTTGCTGGCGACCGCGGCGGCGGCCGAGGAAGAGGGGCGGTTTCGGTTGATCGATGCGCTGCGTCTTGCGCACGAGAAGATGATTCGGCGGCACGAGCATGTTTTTGGCGATGCGAAAGCGGCGACTCCGGAGGACGCCGTGCGCGTGTGGGAAGAAGTGAAGCGCCGCGAGCGGGAGGCGGGCCAAAAATGAATTTTTTCATGATGGCGGCGGGCATGATGGCGTGGATGGGAGGAAGTGCAGCGATGGGGGACGCGATTTCAGAGCGGGCGGCGCGGATCCATGGTTCCGCGATCGTGATTGATACGCACTCGGACACGACGCCGAAATTCGAGAACCCCGAATGGGACTTCGCCAAACGCCAGCCGGATGGCCACATCGACATTCCCCGCCTGCGCGAGGGCGGCTACGACGCGGTGTTCTGGGCGATTTACATGGGCAAGACACAGGGAGACGGCAAGGCGATCAAGACCGCGCTGCGCCGCATCGACAGCGTGCACGAGACGGTGCGGCGACACCCGGACGACCTGATGCTCGCGACGAGCGCGCGCGATGTGAAGCGCGCCGCGCGCGAGGGGAAGATCGCGTGCCTGATGGGGATCGAGGGCGGGCACATCATCGAGAACGACCTCGCGGCCTTGCGCATGTTCTACTCGCTCGGCGTGCGTTACATGACGCTGACGCACTCCTTTAATATCGACTGGGCGGACTCCGCCGGCACGGGCGAGACCATCGCGCCGGAGCACGGCGGGCTGACGGATCTCGGGCGCGACGTAGTCCGCGAGATGAACCGGCTGGGCATGATGGTGGACGTGTCGCACGTGGCCGATTCGACCTTCTGGGACGTGATCGAGACGACGAAGGCGCCGATTATCGCGAGCCATTCGAGCTGTCGCGCGCTCGCCGATCATCCGCGCAATATGAGCGACGACATGATCCGCGCGCTCGCGAAGAACGGCGGCGTCGTTCAAATCAATTTCTATCCAGGGTATATCGACCCAAAGCGGGTCGAGCTCATGGCGAAATTACGTCCGGAGTTTGACGAAGTGCAGAAGAAATTCGCCGATGAGCCCCAGAAGCTCTTCGCGGCGCGGCGTGATATTTTCAAACGCGCGATCGCCGAAGCGGGCGGACCTTCGCCCTCGCGCTGGGTGGTAGACCATGTTGAGCACGTCATCAAGCTCGTTGGTGATGATTACGTCGGGCTCGGCGCGGACTGGGATGGCGTGCCGGAAATGCCGGCGGGACTGGAGGATGTGTCGAAAGTGCCGTCGATCACCGAAGAGTTGGTCCGGCGCGGGTACAGCGAGAAGACAATCAAGAAGGTGATGGGCGGGAACCTTTTGCGTGTGATGGCGGCGGTAGAGAAGGCTGGGCAAAAATAGAAACCATGTGCCAACGGAGACTGTATGGCAATCCCGACCTACGAAATGTGTATGTTGCCGCTGTTAAAGCTCTATGCCGACGGCAAAGAACACAGAAGCCGAGAGACCGTTCCGGTACTTGCTAGCCATTTCGGGCTAAGTGAGACTGAAAGGCGAGATCTTCGGCCCTCCGGGTTGCAAACCGTTTTCGACAACCGGATCGCCTGGGCGCGATTCTATCTAAAAAAAGCAGGGTTGATAGAAAGTATCAAGCGGGGCGTGAGCCGAATCACTCCGCGCGGATTGAACACATTGAAGGACAATCCGGCAAAACTGGATCGGGCGTACTTACGTCAGTTCAATGAGTTCACGGAGGTCGATTCGCGAGGAACCGACGACGAAGTCAACGAAGGGATGGTCAGCGACCAGACTCCCGAAGAGGTTTTAGAATCTGCGTTTGCCGCTATCGAGGACAGCCTTGCCACTGAGTTGCTGCAACAAATCAAAAGCTGCTCGCCCGCTTTTTTTGAAAGTTTGGTGGTCGAAGTACTTG
>VFKU01000021.1 GCA_009885415.1 Rhodothermota bacterium | reverse complement strand
TAGCTCGGTTGTTGAAAAAGTATAGTATTGAAAAGACAGTAGTACGATCGACGCTAGGTCGAGTACCTGGCACCACATCTTAACTCGAAGTCTCTCAGTCGATCGTAGGATTCTTCACCTTGGCTCTTTTCGTATGGCTGCGGATTCTTGGTCTGCTCTTAACTTGCGGATTTGTGATTCGAATTCACGTTCCCGATCTAGCGCACCTAGTGCATCGCGCAGCAGTTCCTCCAGCGAGCCATGTGTACCATCTGCGGCCCGTCGGCGAATCTCAGCTTCCATTTCTGGCGAAAGATTGACCATAGCGACATTATATCATTGGGCTTTGCAGACTGGATGGGTAATTCCTGAGTATCGCGTCTACCCTTCACTGTCCAACATCACGCTATCCAGCCACTGCTCAATCCGCGGCTGTAGCACCTCGTAGTTCTGATAGCCAAAGGTAAGCAGAATGGGCTCGCGGTCGTCTTCGAGGATGATGCTGGGGAACCCGGTGATGCCGTAGCTCCGCGCGCGGGCGAAGTCGGACTGCGCGCACCACTTCGTGTTCGGGTCGTTGAACTTTTCGAGGAACTCGAAGCGCGGCACGCCGGCCTCCTCCGCGAGATCCGCGAGCACGGCCTCATCGGTGACGTCGAGGTTTTCGGCGTAGAAAGCCCGCTGGGCAATTTCGAGAAAATCGATCGCCGCGCCGGGCGAGAGTTGCCGCACCGCGACCGCCGCGCGCGCCGAGGGCTCGGTGTCATAGCGCCAACCCTCCGGCATCGCCAGCTCAAAGTTAAAAGGCTGCCCGGTCATCGCGTTCACCTCGTGCCAGTGATGCAACACGACGCGCCGCCAGTCCTCCGTGAAGGCCTCAGCATTGCCCGGCCGCAGGCCCCCGCAAATGAGTTGAATGTCGAGCCGCTCGTCGTAATCCGCGCGAATCGCCTCCATCACCGGCGCGAAACCCCAGCACCACGAGCACATCGGGTCCGCAATGTAGTGCAGCTTCGGCAGGCTCATCTGCGCTCTCCTCGTTCCCACGCCGACACCGCCTCGCGCAGCGCCCGCGCCGCACCTTCGATCGCGCGATAGTCCTTCCCCGCGACCCACTCCGGCTTGCACACGCTCGAGCCCACGGCTAGGGCCGCCGCACCCGCGCTCAGGAACTCGCCCGCGTTGGCGACAGTCACGCCGCCGGTCGGCACGAGCCGGAGCCCGCTGAGCGGCGCGAGTACCTCGCGCACGTAGGCCGGGCCGAGACCGCCCGCCGGAAAAAGTTTGATGAGATCCGCGCCCAGCACATTCGCCGCGTGAATCTCCGTCGGCGTATACGCGCCGGGAATCACCGCGCAGCCGCCTGCGTGTGCAGCGTCGATGAGTTCCTTGCTGCACACGGGCGAGACCAGGAAGCGCGCGCCGGCCTCGGCCGCGCGCGACGCATCGTCCGACGTCAGAACCGTGCCCGCACCGATCAGCGCGCTCGCGCCTAGCGCGGCGCTCGCCTGTCTCACTCCGGCCAGCGCCCCGGGCGAATTCAGCGTGAACTCGATCGCGCCAATCCCGCCCCGCGCGATCGCCTCCGCGATCGCCGCCAGGTCCGCCGCACCCTTCGTCCGGACAATGGCGATCAGACGGCCCGTTTCGAGCTGTCGCGCGGTCTCGGTAATGGTGGACATGCGCCCAGCATGACTCTCCGGCGCTGCCCGGCTCAAGCGCCCGGGCGCGGCTTGCGCGTTTCGGCCTTCGTTGCGTACTCTGATCGTTTCCGGAGTGGTGACGCAATGCCCGCGCGCGAAGACTTTCATGCCGAACTCGATCGCCTCGACGCCGAGGGCCTGCGGCGGCGTCTGCACGCGCTCCCCGAGGCCGGAGGCGTCCTCGAAATCGACGGCCGGCCGGTTCTGAATTTTTCCTCGAACGACTACCTCGATCTCGCCAACGACCCACGCGTCAAGCGCGCCGCGCAGGAAGCCGTCGAGCGCTTCGGTTGCGGCGCAACCTCGTCGCGGCTCATGACCGGCCACCTCGACCTGCACGAGGCGCTCGAAGCGCAGCTCGCCCTGCTCACGCGCCACGAGGCGACGCTCGTGTTCCCCAGCGGCTACCAGGCCAACGTCGGTGCGATCCCTACGCTCGCCGGCCCCGGCGATGCGATCTTCTCCGACCGGCTCAATCACGCGAGCCTCGTCGACGGTTGTCGCCTGTCCCGCGCGCAAGTGCATATATATAGGCACGCGGATGTTGCCCACCTCGCCGAACTGCTCGCGGCCTGCGACGCGCCCGGGCGGCGCATCGTCATCACCGACGCGGTCTTCAGCATGGACGGCGACCTCGCGCCGCTGCGCGAGATCGCGGACGCCGCGAAAGCATTCGGCGCGTTTCTCTTCGTGGACGAAGCCCACGGCCTCGGCATCTACGGCGGCGGCGCTGGACTCAGCGCTGAACTCGGCGTGAAGCCCGACGCGATTTCAGCCAACCTCGCCAAGTCGCTCGGCGGCGGCGGCGGATTCGTCGCGGGCTCGGCCGAGTTTATCGATTTGCTCGTGAACCGCGCGCGCAGCTTCATCTTTTCGACCGGTCTCGCGCCGGCCTGCGTCGGCGCGGGACTCGAAGCCGCCCGCATCGTGATGACCGAGCTCGGCCTCGGCGCGGAACTGCTCGCGCGCGCGGCTTTCTTCCGTGAGGAGCTGCGCCGTCACGGCGTCGAGGTCGCCGAGCACCGCTCCCCCGTCATCCCCATCATCGTCGGCTCGAACGAGGCCGCGCTAGCGCTGTCCGACGCACTTTTCGAGCGCGCCATCCTTGAAACGGCCATCCGCCCGCCCTCCGTCCCCTACGGCACCGCGCGCCTCCGCCTCTCCGTCACGCTGGCGCACTCGCGCGAGGACCTCGCGCGCGCGGCTACTATTATTGCGTCCGTGTTGCACTCCGCGAAGGTCAAGACGTGATTCATCACGAAATACCCGAAGGGCGACTACGATACTTTTCGCGCGGTTGGGAGGGTCGCGCTCCCGCGCGACCGCAGCAACCTCTCGAACCGCCCGGTCGCGCGGGAGCGCGACCCTCCCACGCGTGCATTGAGGTCTGATGTCGCGCGGAGTCTTCATCACTGGCACGGACACGGGCGTCGGCAAGACGGCCGTGACGGC
>VFKU01000263.1 GCA_009885415.1 Rhodothermota bacterium | reverse complement strand
TCGATACTGTCCGCGCGCACTTGATCCGCCACGTCCGCGTCGCTCAGCGTGGAGATGTCCCGCCAACATACCGGCGCACCCTTGAGCCGCAGCGTGACCTCGTCTTCACGACCGGCATTCGAGTAACAAAATACGTTGAAAGCGCTTCGATCGTGCGCCGCCAGCACCGGTTCGATGAAATACGCAACCGGATGGCGGACAAAATCCGGAGAAACGTAAGCAACATTGATGCGCCTGCCCGGCGTAATCGCCCGCTCGTGGTGTCCCGTGCCCCGCACCAACCCGCCGGCGTGGCGTTTCGCCCACGCGCGGTGCATATCGAAAAGCGATCGCGCATCCGCGCCATCGCGATAGTGCCGCTGCAGCAGCAGCCACGACTCGGTTTGCGGCTCTGGCTTGAGCTCCAGAGCCTTGCGAAACGCGCGCTCAGCTTCGGGAACGCGTCCGAGCATGACAAGCGCCGCGCCCAGATTGACGTACGCGCGGTCGTAGCGCGGATCGATGCCGATCGATGCCTGAAAATTTCCAACCGACTCGTCCAGCATCAGTCTGCCGTATTGCAGGTTGCCGAGATTGGAGCGCCAGTCCGCGTGTTCGGGCTCCATCGCAAGCGCCTGCTCGATATGCTCGATCGCCTGCGCCGCCTCGCCCTTCTGCTTGCAAAGATTGCCGAGGTTGTATCGGGCATGAGCCAGCCCCGGATCAAGGTGCACGGCCTGCCGGTAGCGCTGTTCCGCCTCAGCCAATTTTCCCGCCGCTTCGAACATGCAACCTAGATTGTTGTGCGTTTTCGCCAATCCCGGTTGCAACTCGATCGCCCGGTTGAACGATACGAATGCATCGTCGATCTTCTCCTGCGCCTGGAGCGCGCAGCCGAGCATATGATGTATTTCAGCCTCCGCAGAATTGGCCGCGGCCGCCTTCACCAGCCAATCGACGGCTGCGCCCGGATCGTTCTCCTTGTAGCTCGCCTCCCAGAGCAGGGAGAGCGCATCCAGTTGATCGGGTTGAAGCCGGAGAACTTCCCGGCACAATCGCGCGGCTCCGGCGATGTCGCCCATGGCATTCAAGCGGCGCGCCCTGGCGAGAATCTCCGCCTGAGAGCTTTCCGGCTTTGCCTGCGCCGGAACGACAGCTGCCGCGACATGGGAACTCCGATAGCGATCCCACATTTCCAGATAGCAGCTTTCCAGCTTTCGGGAAAACCCGATTTTGTCCATCAGGGGCGATTTCTGCATACGCTCGCGCAGGCCCGCGCGCAGTGTCGCGAGCTTGGCATGATCGCGCGCCAGGCGCGCGCAGATCGCCACGTATTCACCGGGATCCGAGGTGACGAATTTCCCCAACCCGACCGCGTTCAGCAAGCTCAACCCCATGCGGCCCGCATGGCGATCCCCGGCCAGCGACACCATCG
>VFKU01000504.1 GCA_009885415.1 Rhodothermota bacterium | reverse complement strand
TTCGCCAACGGCACGATATCGTCGCGTCGTTCGCGAAGAGGGGCGATGTGAATCGGAAACACCGAGAGACGATAGAAGAGGTCTTCGCGGAATTTCTGTTTCGTGATGGCTTCCTGTAAATTGATATTCGACGCCGTGATCACGCGCACATCGACATTGATCGGGCGGGTTCCTCCCAGTCGTTCGAAGCTCTGCTCTTGCAAAACCCGGAGCAGTTTCGCCTGAAGCGAAATTTCCAGATCGCCGATTTCGTCAAGAAAAATCGTGCCGCCGTGCGCCGTTTCGAACTTGCCCTCGCGCGTCTTTTCCGCACCCGTGAACGCGCCCTTCTCGTGGCCGAAAAGTTCGGACTCGACCAGCGTGTCCGGAATCGCCGCGCAATTCACCACGATAAACGGCTTATTTTTACGCGGGCCGGCGAAATGAATGTGCCGCGCGACCATTTCCTTGCCCGTGCCCGACTCGCCCTGGATCAGCACCGTCGTGTGCAGCGGCACCGCGCGGCGGACGACGTCGAACACCGCCTGCATCGCCGGCCCCTCGCCGATGATGCTGCCGAGCGCGGTCGTCTCCGTCACCAACTGCCGCAGGCGCCGGTTCTCCTCGCGCAACCCCCGCTGGTCGAGCGCACGCCCGGCGACGAGCAACAGCTCGTCCCGATCGAAAGGTTTTTCGAGATAATCCGCCGCGCCTTCCTTCATCGCCGTGATCGCCGTCTTGATTGTCGCGTGCGCCGTCATCAGCACCACGTCCAGACCCGGCCGACGCCGCCGCGCCTCGCGCAACAGATCCAGCCCGTCCATCTCCGGCATGCGCAGATCGGTGATCAGAAGATCGAAGGGATCGCCATCGAGAGCCTCCAGCGCCTCGCGCGCCGACGCCGCCGTGCCGACCGCGTAGCCTGCCTTCAGCAAAATATCCGCGATCGTGTCGCGCTGAACGCGGTCGTCTTCGGCAATGAGGATGCGCTGGGTCATAAAGTGGTTCCCGACCGCCTAGAATACCTCTTGTGCCGGGTGCGTCTCACGAAAAAGACGATTTCAGCGCAACGTCCGGAAGAACGCGCGGACATCGTCCACCAGCAGTTGCGGTTCTTCGAGCGCCGCGAAGTGGCCGCCGCGGGGCATTTCCGTCCAGCGCGCAATGTTGAAAACTTCCTCACACCACGCGCGCGGCAAAATGCCGAGTTCGTGCGGAAACACCGCGAACCCCGTGGGCGTCTCGACCCTGCCCGGCGGCGCGCCGAAGGTGCCCGCCTTTATGGACTCGTAGTAGAGCCGGGTCGAGGCGGCGATGTTGCCGTTGATCCAGTAGATCATGATGTTCGCGAGAAGTTCATCTTTCGTGAAGCGCGACTCGACCTCGCCGCCGCAATCGCTCCACGTGCGAAACTTTTCGACGATCCACGCGGCAAGGCCCGCGGGCGAATCCGTCAGGCCGTAGCCCAACGTCTGCGGTTTCGTACCCTGGATCGCTTGATAGCCGGTCTCGATCTTGCGGAAGCGGCGCGCGGATTCGAGACGTCGCTGCTCCTCAGGCGTGAGCGCGCTGGCTTTGGCGGCATCCGCCGGTTTCCGCCCCAGCGTCATGTTCAGGTGGATGCCGCACAAGCGCTCCGGCGCGAGCGAGGCCATCCACGCCGAGACCGGCGCGCCCCAGTCGCCGCCCTGCGCGCCGTAACGCGCATAGCCGAGTTGGTCCATCAGTACAATGTTGGTCTCGGCAACGCAGCGAATATCGAAACCCGGCGCGTGCGGCGCTTCTGAAAAACCGTAGCCCGGCATCGACGGCGCGATCACATGAAAGGCGTCCTCCGCGCGCCCGCCGAATTTCTCCGGCGTCGTCAACGGACCGATGATCTTCACGAACTCATAGATCGAGCCCGGCCAGCCGTGCGTGATGATCAGCGGCAAGGCGTTCGCATGCGGCGAACGCTGATGGATGAAATGCACACGAAGTCCGGAGATTTCGGTCGTAAACTGGGAGAACTGATTCAGTAGCGCTTCCTGTGCGCGCCAATCGAAGCCGTCTCGCCAGTATTCGCAGAGCTGCCTGAGATAGCCGAGTTCCGTGCCGTAGTCCCAGCCCGCGCCCTCAAGCTGGTCGGGCCACCGCGTGCGCGCAAGACGCTCGCGCAGATCGGCGAAGACGCTGTCGTCCACCCGTATGCGAAAGGGGTCCATGCTTCAACGACCCTCGCGCGCGGCAACGGGTTCCTCGATCGCCCGCGCGACCGGCCGCAGCGGCAACACGATGAGCGCCTGCGTTCCCTGGCCGATGGTGCTGGTCAGCACGATCGTCCCGCCGTGTTCTTCAATGATGCCGCGCGTGATCGCGAGGCCCAGTCCGGTGCCGGTCGGTTTGGTGGTGAAGTAGGGGTCGAAGGCGTGCTCGAGCGCCTCGGGCGTCATGCCGGGGCCGTCGTCGCGGATTTCGATTTCGCAGGCGCCGTCCGTGGCGCGTGAAAACAGGCGCACCCGTCCGCCCGGCGGGCAGACCTCGAGCGCATTGATCAGCACGTTGAGCACGGCGCGCTTGAGTTTCTTGGCGTCGATCGGAAGCTGCACGTCGCGCGTACGCAATTCACTCGACACGCGCACGCCGCGTGATTCCGCGTCTTTCTGGAGGAGATTCAGGCACTCTTCCAACACCGGATCGAGCGGCTGCACTTCCTTGCTCAGCTCCTCCTCCTTGGCGAGCGACAGGAAGCCGGACACGATATCTTCGAGGCGATCGACCTCGCTGCGAATCGTGCGCAGCGCTTTGGCCGGACCGTCTCCGGTCTCGCCGGATTCGGCCTCGTCAAGCGCCTGACTCGAAAGCAGCTTGATGGCGTTGAGCGGATTTCGGACGTCGTGCGCGACCCCGGCCGCAAGGGTGCCAATCGCGGAAAGCCGCTGCGCGCGGCGCAGATTCGCCTCCACTGTGGCCTTCTCGCGGAGCGCGCCGACCATACGGTTAAACGTCTCGCCAAGCACGTGTATTTCGCCGGGCCCCCCGCGCAATTCGAGCATCTCCAGGCTCCCCTCGGAAATCCCCGCGCAGGATTCGGAAAGCGACCGCAGGGGTTGCAGAGATTTGACGATGAGGTAAATCATCACGCCGAGCGTAACGAGAAATACCGCAGTGACCGCGAGCAAGTTGCGGTTCTTGAACGCCCGGACGAGCTCGGTCTGAGGGTCGACCTCCATGCGAATCGTCAGTTCGACGCCCGTCCCATCCTTGAGCCGAAAGCTTTGCGTCGCCATGTAATACATGTTGCCTTCGCCGCCGATCTCCGGAGTGAGCCGGCTGTGCGCGTCCACTTCGGCGACGACCCGCAGATCGGTCGAGACGCCCTCCGCGGGGATGTCGAGCTGCGGCGGCGCCTTTTCGAGGTCGAGTTGCTCGCGCGGCATCGTGTCGAGCTGGACCTTGATGGTCTGGGCCACCCGCTCCGCCTGGCGCTGCATCGTGGTGACGACCTGCTTGTAGTAGTGGCCCGTCAGAAAATAGACCGCCGCGAAAAGGCATCCGACCAAAATCGCGCAGAGCACGATGATGCGTGCGATGAGTGAATCCCGCCAGCGGATGCGCGCAATTTTCCGGGTAAGGTCGGCGCCCATGGGTCTTCAGCCGAAAAGCGGCGTCTCGCCACCGGCCGGGCGCGGCACGACCTCGCCCTTGAGCACCTTCATCACCTCCTGCACGTCCTCCCAGGTCTTGCGCTTGTCCGAGGGCGTGCGCAGCAGGAGCGG
>VFKU01000492.1 GCA_009885415.1 Rhodothermota bacterium | reverse complement strand
TGCTGCTCGCCGAGGCCGATATCCCTTATACCGATCTTGTCGAGATGAGCGACATCAATCCCGACATGCCGCAGTGCGACGTGGCGCTGGTGGTGGGCGCGAACGACGTGGTGAACCCCGTCGCGCGATACGACAAGACCAGCCCCATCTACGGCATGCCCATCATCGAAGCCGACAAGGCCAAGACGGTCTACGCCATTAAGCGCAGCACCCGCCCGGGATTCGCGGGCATCGACAACGAACTCTACTTCTCCGACCGCACATGGATGCTCTTCGGCGACGCCAAGGCGGTCATCGGGGATCTCGTGAAACAGCTAGGCGAGTCCGGCGGCGGTCACTGAGGACGTGACGCGCTTGCGCGACAGGCCGGTGATTAGCACCACAGGGTAGTACACGCGATCCGCGATTGCGGCCTCAGACGAGCTTCTTCAACGAGGTGATCCGGCCCAGGTGTAGCCCTTCGTGGAAGCAATGGAATACCAGCGCTTCCTGAATCGTACCGAGCGAGCGCGGGCCGAGCGTCATTCCCTTGAAGGCGCCAAACTTACCATCCGCATTGTCCGCAGCGATGCGATCCACGATCGAGCCCAATTCGCGGAGCACAGCCGCGCCGTCGGGAGCCTCTTTCCAATCCGCCGGTGAGGTATTGGCCTTGAACAAGTCCTTGTACTCCGCGGGTAGCGGAATCGGCTGCCCGGCCGGCCCGTAGGTCATGGCGCAGGTGTAATACAGGATATGCCCGGCGTTCCACAGGATATTATTGTTAAATCCCGCCGGGACCGTGGTAAGCTGTCGCTGATCCAGCCCATCGAAAGCCTTCATTGTGAGCCCCCGAACAAATCGCAACATTTCAATCGCAGCCGTCGCGTCCATACCGCCTCCCTCCAGAGCATTGTTCATTGTAGCGCCTTCGGCGGCAGGATCGCTCAAAAAACCGGACTGAGGCGCCGTGTATCCGGCCCGCGACGGCGAGTGTAACAGAAACTTTCGAGCCGCGACAGAGCATTTTCTCCATAGTTCATTGACTTGCGATCTGGGTAGCGTGTCACTCACTCATCGATTTCCGCGGTGCTATTTGTTACCGTGTGGCCGCGAGCGCGCGTCCAGACGCGGCCTGCCGCGAGGAGTCCGAGTACATCCATGCCTTCTGAAGAGCGCGCAGGCCTGCTGCCTCACATCCGCCTACACTCTGCAACCGGCCTCGTCGTCGCGAGCATGATCGGCGCGGGTATTTTTACCACGACAGGTTTCCAGGCGGCGGATCTCGGCCACCCAGGCTATATTTTCCTGTTGTGGGCGCTCGGCGGATTCCTGGCCCTATGCGGCGCGCTCAGCTTCGGCGAACTCGGCGCCATGCTCCCCGAGGCCGGCGGCGAGTACGTGTACATCCGCGAGAGCTACGGTCGCGCCGTCGCATTCAGCAGCGTTTTTGTCGCACTCTTCGCCGGATTTTCGGCGCCGATCGCAGGGGCCGCGCGGGCTTTCGTTTCCTACCTCTCCAATTTCATCCCCGTCCTGGCGCAGAACCCGGACTCGGCCTCCCTCTTTTCGGCCGCCAACCTCGCAACCCTCATGGTCATCTGGCTGCTCGTATTCATTCACGCGCGAGGGGTCCGCGGTGGCATTCGTTTCAACGACACCGTTACCCTGATCAAAATCTGCGGCATCCTTGTGATCGTCCTCGCCGCGCTCTTCGCCAACGGCAACCCCCGGAACCTGGTGCAAGTATCGCCCCGATTCCACGAACTCAGCACCCCCGCACTATTCGGCGCGCTCGCGACCTCGCTCATCTTCGTCAACTTCTGCTACCTCGGCTGGAACGGCGCGGCCTATGTCGCCGCCGAAATGCGCAATCCCCAGCGCGACCTCCCGCGCGCGCTCGTGACCGGTACGCTGCTGGTGACCTTGCTCTACGCCGCGCTGAACGCGTTTTATTTCTACGGTTCAAACGTCGACGAGTTGGCCGGAAAAGTCGACGTCGGCGTCGTCGCTGCGAAGTCTTTGTTCGGCGAGGTCGGGGTCTCGTTGGTGACCGCGCTCCTGTGCGTCTCGATTCTGGCCTCGGCGTCCGCGATGACCATCGAAGGGCCCCGGGTCTATTTCGCGTTCGGGCGGGACTTCCCCTTGATGAGATTTCTTGGTACAGCCGACGCCAAGAGCGGTGCGCCACGCGCCGCCCTGGTGCTGCAGGGCGTCGTCACCTCAGTGATCGCGCTCAGCGGGACCGTAGACGAAATCATTCAATACGCGGGATTCACACTGACCCTGTTTGCGAGCCTGGCGGTCTCCTGCGTAATCGTGCTGCGCATTCGCAGGCCTGACGCGCCGCGCCCCTTCAAAACTTGGGGCTACCCCTTCACACCGCTGATTTTCCTGGCGATCTCGGCGTGGACCATGGTCTGGGCGGTGCGCGGTCGGCCGGTGGAATCGTCGCTGGGAGTTGCAACGGCCGTGATCGGTGGTATCCTGTTCTACGCTTTGCAACGCTGGAACATTGCGAAGCCGGAGCCCTGTCGTTAATTCAGAGTAGAGATCATGTTCGCCAGTCGTCCTGTTGTTCTGATGTGTCTCATCACGTGCGTCGCGCTCGCCGCGTGTTCGTCGAAACCTGTCGAGGCACCGGTACCGCAAGAGACCGCCGCCGCTGCCCCGCCGCCGCAAG
>VFKU01000666.1 GCA_009885415.1 Rhodothermota bacterium | reverse complement strand
GGCCCGACGCATCCGGTCGTGCACTTGAGGCACGAGGACCGTGTGCTCCCCATCGTAGTCGGAATCCCCGAGGCGCAAGCGATTCAGGTGGGACTGCTCGAAGAAAAACTCGGCCGGCCGATGACCCACGACCTCGTCTGCAACATCCTCGCCGGACTGCGCGCCGAACTCGAGTCGGTCACCATCTATAAACTCGAGAACGACACCTTCTACGCGCATCTCAATCTCAGCCAGAAAAATGCCGCGGGAGAGATCGAACAACTCGTGCGCGTAGACTCGCGGCCGAGCGACGGCATCGCGATTGCCGTCCGCGCGCGCTGCCCAATCTATGTGGCCGAGGAAGTCATGGACACCGCCGGTGTGGAAGCACACACCCCGGAACCTGAAGAACCCGAGGAAGAGGATGATTCCGACGATTAGTCATAACTAATTGCAAACATTGGAATTACGACGAAACAAAATAACAGCGAAGTTGCGCCCGGATCGGGTTCTTGACAAGCTTTTGTTTTATTTTGTATTCTACCCGCTTGTCTGGCAGAAGTCGAGCGGGGGACGGGTGTTCCCTGACCAAACAACCACGTGAGTCGATCCGTCTTTAATTTCTCGTTGTGACCTTTCTATGCCCTCCCCTTCGGGGGAGTACTGTCTTTAAAACCTGAGAGGGGTAGCCTGCATGGCTGTCGCGCCGAAGCATCCTGTCGAGCGTCCGTCCCTGGGAGTCATCGCCGATCCGGTCGAGCTCCCCAACCTGATCGAAATCCAGACTCGATCCTACGGCGATTTCCTTCAGTGGGACACACCGCCCAGTGAACGCAAGAGTGTCGGGCTTCAAGAAGTATTCGACGACGTCTTTCCGATCGCATCGCCCGACGGATCGACTGTCCTCGAATTCGACAACTACTCCTTCACGCCCCCCAAGTACAGCGTGCAGGAATGCCAGATGCGCGGCGCGACGTACGCCGCCTCGCTCAAGGCGCTGCTGCGCCTGGTGCGCTACGAAGACGCGGAAGACGGCGGCGAGAAACGCGAAAAGCTGATGATCGAGCAGGAGGTTTATCTGGGCGAACTGCCCCTGATGACCCCGACGGGCACCTTCATCATCAACGGTGCCGAGCGTGTCATCGTCAGCCAGTTGCACAAGTCGCCCGGCGTCTCCTTCGAGACGAAGATTCACCAGAACGGCAAGCGCCTGCTTTCCGCACGCATCATTCCGTATCGCGGCGCATGGCTAGAGTTCGAATACGACATCAATGATGTGCTGTGGCTCACGATCGACCGCCGCTCGCGCATCCTTGCCACGTCTTTCCTCAAGTGCTTCGGCTTCGTCGAGCACGAAGACATCCTCAAGCTGTTTTACACCTCTGAAACGGCCGCGCTGGGCCGCACGAAAGTGAAGATCGGCACCAAGTTCTACGAGCCCCACGACCTCGTCGACCGCTACCTCGCCGCCGACGCGATCGAACCGGACTCCGGCGAAATTCTGGCCGAGGCCTGCGAACAACTGACCACCGCGACCATCGACAAGCTGATGGGTTCGAGCCTGAAAGAAATCTCGCTGTTGAACCAGGAAGAGATCGACAAGGACTCGACCCTGGTCGAGACCTGTCGGCTCGACAATACGGTCACCATCGAGGACGCCTACCGCGAAGTTTACACGCGCGTGCGCCCCGGCGATCCGGCGACCGACGCGACCACGCGCAATTTCTTCTTGCGCATGTTCTTCGAAGCCAGTCGCTACGACTTCGCCCCGGTCGGCCGTTACAAGATCAATCGCAAGCTCGGGCTCAAGATCGATCAGGAAACCAAGACGCTGACGAAAGAAGACATCGTCGCGACCTTGCAATATCTCGTGAAACTACGCAAGGGCGAAGGCGTGCTCGACGATATCGACCATCTCGGCAATCGCCGCGTCCGCGCAGTGGGCGAGTTGCTCTCGAACCAGGTACGCATCGGTCTCGTCCGCATGGAGCGCACGATCCGCGAGCGTATGAACTTCCGCGACGACGAACAGATGACGCCGCAGAGCCTGGTCAACCCGAAGCCGGTCAGCGCCGTGATCAAGGATTTCTTCGGACGCAGCCAGCTCTCACACTTCATGGACCAGATCAATCCGCTCGCCGAGTTGACCCACAAGCGCCGCCTCAGCGCGCTCGGGCCCGGCGGCCTCAGCCGCGAACGCGCCGGCTTCGAGGTGCGCGACGTGCACCCGACGCACTACGGGCGCATGTGCCCGATCGAGACGCCGGAGGGCCCGAACATCGGTCTGATCTCTACGCTCTGAGTGCATGCGAAGATCAACAAAATGGGCTTCCTGGAAACTCCCT
>VFKU01000341.1 GCA_009885415.1 Rhodothermota bacterium | reverse complement strand
GGGGTCGATGTCGACGACGGTACCGCCGGTGCGCAGGGACTCAAGGCCCTTGAGCCCGGCGATCGCGGTCATCAGGCCGACCATCTGGTTCGCCTTGGGCATGGTCTTGTTTACGATGTCGGTGGCGAAGGCCTCGAACTGAATCTGATCGGTGGGTTTGTCGTTGAAGAGGACAATCGGATAGCCCTTGGTGAAGGCGTCGGTGGGCAGTTCGCGCGACTTGCCGGAGGTGATGGCCGCGGCGGCCTGGCCGGCGCTTTGGGCGGTGTACGCGGCCATCGCTTTGATCTCAGCGACGTAGTCCGGCTCGCCGAAGATGGTGCACTCTTCTTCGGTAAGCTCCACGGACCCGCGATCGCCCTGATACATCTCGGAGGCGCCGCGTTTGCCGGTCGCCGTCGTGCTGGTGAACACGCCACGCACGGTGTAGGGCCGGTTCATCTGGCTCTTGTCGACGAAGGGATTGCGCTGCAGGATCGGCGCAAAAGCGGGGTTGTCCTTCTTGATGTCGTACTCGTAGACGACAGCGACGTTATCTTCGATTTCGCGGCCGTCGCGCCAGTAATCGAGACTGCCCGAGGCAAACACGCGCGAGGGCGGCGTGCCCATGAACCAGTTCATGACGTCGACCTGGTGCGTGGCGAGCTCGGTCATGAGTCCGCCGGAGGTAGCGTTGTAGAGGCGCCAGTTGAGGTGCTTCTCGATGTCCTTAATGTAGACCTGCTCCTCGGGGCTGAGCACTTCATTGGGGTCTACGAAGCGCCGCCAGGCGTTGTTGCGGTGCCACTGGCACGTCATGTGGTTGATGCGGCCCATGAGGCCCTTCTCGCGTTGTAGCCAAAGCGCCTTGTTGTACTTCGGGTTGTAACGGCGCTGATGGCCGACCTGGCAAAACTTCCCGGTCTCGTGGCACTTCTCGACGATTTTTCGGCAGTCTTCAATGGTGTAGGCGAGCGTCTTTTGGCAGAAGACGTACTTGCCCGCGTCGAGGCAGTCCAAGGTGATTGAGGCGTGCGTGGCCAGCGGTGTGGCGATGATCACGCCGTCGAGTTGCTCCTTGTCGAGCATCTCCCGATAGTCGAGGTACTTGTTGACCGTGCGGGTCGCGCCGCCCGCGTTCTCCCAGCCGCCTTGGAGGTGCGCCTTGTAGACGTCGCAGACGGCGACGACTTCGACGTTGCTCGCGAGCGCGAGGCCCGTGCGTAGATGGAAGTTGCCCTGGCCGCCGGTGCCGATGCAACCGACACGAATCTTCTCAGTCGTGATCGGCACGGCGGATATCTCCTCCGCCGCCTGTGCGCTGCGGACCCGATTGGCGGCCAGCGCCACGCCCGCGCCCAGGCCCGCCGCCTTCAGAAAGTTTCTACGGTTCATGGTGTACTCCCTGGTCACGCTCGCTGTTGTCGCGCCCGATCCATACGGGCTTCAACGTATCGCCGGCGGTCTCCGGCACGATCACGGCGCGCACGCTCGGCTCTCGCTCGCAGAAGCGCCGCGCCTCGTCCACACCCAAAATCAAGAACACTTTGCCGAGCGCGTCGGTCTCGGTGGCCGTCGCCGCGATGGCCGACGCGCTGGCCACGCCGTGACGTGCCTGGCCGGTACGCGGATCGAAGATGTTACAAATCCGCACGCCGTCCACGACCGGCAAATTTCCGTAGCAGCCCGAGGTCGAGAGCGACTCGTCGCGCAACCTCAACTCCGCTACCGCCTGACCCTCATTATATGGATGCCGAATGCGGACAGTCCAGCCCGGCTCGCCGGGGGGCGCGCCGATGGCGTAAAGGCTGCTCGTTCCCGCGCTCAGGAGCGCGCGTGTGACGCCGTGCGCCTTCAGTTTGGCCACCGCCCGATCCACGGCATAGCCCTTGCCGATGCCGCCGAGATCGAGCCGCATGCCGGGGCGGGAAAAGGCGACTGTGCTCGCCATCTGATCCAGCGTCACCTTGTCCATGCCGACCTTCTGCATGGCGGCGGAGAGTTCCTCGCTGGAGGGCAAATGCCCCTTCTTCTTGTAGAAGCCGTACAACTCCGAAAGCGGGCCGACGGTCACGTCGAAGGCGCCGCCGCTGCGATGGTGGAGGTCCTGCGCGGCCACGAGGAGCGTCATCAGCACCGGGGCCACGCGCACGGGGCCCTCCGCCGCGTGACGATTCACGTAGGTCGTCTGGCTCTCCGGCTTCCATTCGCTGATGAGCGCTTCGAGCTCGTCCACGTCGGCGAATACTTCGTCCAGCAGCGCGCCGAGATGTGCCGCAGTCTCGCCTTTGCGCGGATACGCGGTGATCGTGAATTCCGTGGCCATCGCGGCGTGCGTGCGCGTCAAGGGCGCAGAAGAGAGTTCGGCGGCAAAGCTGACGCCGCAAAAGAGAGTCGCCGCGCACGCGGCGATCCGCTGCCATCGCGCGCGCAACTTCGTCCTCGCCCGATCGGACCCGAACACTTCCCACCTCTCGATCGCCGCAGCACTGGCGCAAAAAAAAAATACGGGCAGGACCCTTCGGTCCCGCCCGGAAATTCTAACAGAAACTTTCTTGCTCGACTGCCGAAGCCGTCAACGCCCGCGCGGGTCCGACTTCCTGCGGGCCCGGGCGATCAGCGCGATTCCCGCCGCGCCCAAGGCCGCGGCCAGGGCCATCGGCGATCCCACGGGCAGCACCGGGAAGACCGCCGCATTGTTCGGGTCCGTCCCCAACGAGACCTCGGTGCCGTCGTCAACTCCATCACCGTCCGTGTCCGGATTGTTCGGATCCGTGCCCGTATCGGTCGCGTCGACGAAAGTCCCCGTATACGTCTCAACGCTGTCGATCAAAGCGTCCTGGTCTGCGTCGGGCGGTGGCGGCGGAG
>VFKU01000251.1 GCA_009885415.1 Rhodothermota bacterium | reverse complement strand
GCATGGCTGAGGGCGCATTTATGGAGGGCGTGCGCTTTGTTTTTGCGCCGGATTTTTCGAAGCTGACGGCGAGCGGGGTGCTGGTGGCATTGGGGCACGCGTTTTTCACCTTGAGCCTGGCTTCGGGGGTAATGGTGGCGTACGGCGCGTATGTGCCGGCGGACACTTCGATTTTTAAAACAACGGTGGCGGTGGTCGTCGCGGACACGATCGTGTCGCTGCTTTCGGGGCTGGCGATTTTTCCGCTGGTGTTTCAGTACGGTCTCGAGCCGGGCGCGGGGCCGAGCCTCATTTTCCAGACGCTGCCGATCGCGTTTGGCGCGATGCCCTACGGCACGTTTTTCGGCACGCTTTTCTTCGTGATGCTTTTCGTGGCGGCCTTCGGCTCGGCCATTTCGCTCCTGGAGCCGACGGTGGCGACGCTGGTCGAGCAGTTCAAGCTCACCCGCACTCGCGCGGTCGTGTATTCCACCGGCGCGGCGTGGATTATCTCCCTGCCCTCGGTGCTTTCGTTTAACCGCTGGAGCGGGATCCACCCAGCGGCCGGGATTTCGGGCTTCGAGGAGAAGACCATTTTCGATATGCTTGATTATCTGACGGCGAATATTTTGTTGCCGATTTCCGGTTTGCTGATCGCGATTTTTTGTGCGTGGGTGATGAAGAAAGAGGCGACCCGCGACGAATTGGGTCTGGGCGACGGCGTAGTGTATCGCTCGTGGCTGTTTCTGATGCGCTACGTGGTCCCGATCAGCATTGTCGCGGTGTTCCTGAACCTGATCGGCGTGCTCACGTTTTAGGGGATTGAACACCTCGCCGTACGGCCCTATAATTTGCGCGGGCCACGAACAGGGGGCGGCCTGCGCGGACGGGCAGGCTGCGGTGTGGGTCTGCGCCCCGATGCGTGAGGCGACGAGAGGACTGATGAAGTATCTGTTCGCCCGGAAGTCGATCGAGCGCATCGTTGAACATTCCGACGAGGGCGAACACAAGCTCCATCGTGCGCTCGGGCCGATGAGCCTGATTTCGTTGGGCATCGGCTCGGTGATTGGCGCGGGGCTTTTCTCGATGGCCGGCCCGGCCGCCGCGGCGAATTCAGGGCCCGCGATCACGCTATCGATGCTCCTGGCGGCGCTCGCCTGCGTATTCGCCGGCCTGTGCTACAGTGAATTCTCCTGCGCGATTCCCGTCGCCGGCAGCGCGTACACCTATGCCTACGCCTCGCTCGGCGAGTGGATGGCGTGGATCATCGGGTGGGACCTCATCCTTGAGTACGCGGTCGCCGCGTCGACGGTTTGCGTCAGCTGGTCGGCCTACGTCGTCTCCTTCCTGCACGACTTCGGCATCAACATCCCGGCGCGTTTCGCTGCCGGGCCCTTCGACGAGGTGCCCTTGCCCGACGGCCGGATGATCTCCGGCATTGTCAATCTGCCCGCCGTATTTGTCATCGTTGTGATTTCGCTCCTCCTCGTGCTCGGCGTGCGCGAGTCGGCGCGCGCGAACAACGTCATGGTCGCCATCAAGCTCGCCGTGATTGTCGTCTTCGTCGCAATCGGCGTGAACTACATCCACACCGAAAATTATCACCCCTACATCCCGCCGAACACCGGCACCTTCGGCGAGTTCGGCGTGAGCGGCATCTTCGCCGGCGCGGGCACCATCTTTTTCGCCTACATCGGCTTCGACTGCGTTTCCGCCGCCGCGCAGGAATCGCGAAATCCCCAGCGCGACATGCCCATCGGCATCCTCGGCTCGCTGCTCGTCTGCACGATCTGTTACGTGGCCTTCGCCGCCGTGCTCACCGGCATGGTGCCCTACACCGAACTCGGCGTGGCCGCGCCCGTCGCCGCCGCCATCGACAAGACGCGCTTCGGCTGGCTCGGCGGCCTGGTGAAATTCGGCATCATCGTCGGATTCACCTCCGTGATTCTGGTGAGCATGCTTGGGCAGACGCGCGTGTCGTATTCCATGGCCCGCGACGGACTTTTGCCCGCCGCCTTTGCGAGGATCCATCCGAAATATCGCTCTCCCTGGATCGCGTCACTCCTCTTCATGGCCTTTTGCATTCCCCTCTGCGCGTTTTTCCCGATGTCCTGGCTCGGCGACATGACCAGCATCGGCACGCTCTTCGCCTTTGTGATTGTGTGCGCGGCGGTGCTCGTCCTGCGTCGCACGCACCCCGATCAGCCCCGGCCGTTTCGCACGCCTTTCGTTCCGCTGATTCCCATTCTCGGCATTGTGGTGAATCTTGCGCTCATGTACTCGTTGGGGTGGCCGAACTGGGCGCGCCTCGCCGGCTGGCTCATCATTGGCCAACTGATTTACATGTTCTATGG
>VFKU01000673.1 GCA_009885415.1 Rhodothermota bacterium | reverse complement strand
GCCCGACCGCCAGGGACTTAAATTCCGCCGTGTATTCCTGCCTCGGTACTCGCATCCTTACATCCTCCAAAGTGAACGTACATCCTACGTTACCCTTGGAAGGCGAATTTCCGGGGGAAGCTCAATCGCGCGCGGGGTCGGATCGTCGGTTGCCGGCGAGACGCCGGCGCTACGGGGCGTGATTCTCTGTGGTTGAGAGGTGCGGTCGCGCGGGAGCGCGACCCTCCCGATGGCGGTGGTTTACTTCTTCGGCGGGTCGCTGAGGGAGAGGATCCACTGTTTGATGAGTTCGACGCCTTCTTGGTGGACGGTGGTTCGGCCGATGGCGGGCATGCGGATGAAGGGGTGGGTGGAGCCTAGGCGGGTGAGGAGGAAGGAGGCGTCGGGGTTGCCGGGGACGATGGCGTAGTTTCGGCCGCGGGAGGCGTTTCCGGCGGCGGTGGGTTTGTGGAAGACGCCGGGGCGGTGGATGAGGGCTTCGTCGAGGGTGAAGACGAGTTGGGTGGGGCCGGCGAGGCCTTTGGGGTTGTGGCAGTGGGCGCAGTTGATGTCGAGGTAGGTGAGCGCGCGCTCTTCGAGGGTGCCGGTGGCGGGGTCGTTCCAGACGGCGTTGCGCGGGGCGTCTTCGGGCGCGGCGGGCGCGCCTTTCAGAATGCCTTGCGCGGTCCAGAGCGCGAGTTGGTTTGCGTGGTCGGGCGCGGTGGGCGACGCGCGGTTGAGTTGGCGCGCGCGCAGACCGAGCGGCTCGGTCACGCCGAAGCCGCGGTGGCAATACTTGCACTGGTTCATGTTGGGCACGAGGTATTCGGTGCTGCGCGGCGTGCCTTGCGCGTCGAGCCAGTCGACGGGGACGACCGCGCCGGCGACTTTGAGCTTGGCGTCGGTGGCGGCGTCGTTCCAGACGTAGGCCGCGCCGGTCCAGCCTTCGGGCGTGTGGATGAGCAGGCGGGTCTCGATGAGGCGGCGGCCCTTGGCGGGATCGCGGAGGTCGCGCGGGTAGGAAAAAGATTTGATGAGCGCGGCGCCGACGGGGAGATCGAAGGGGCCGTCGGCCTTGTATGTCATCTGCGCGCCGTCCGGGAGGTAGATGAAACGGTCCTTGACGGCGTAGTCCGAGAAGAGGGGAGTGTTGATGTCGAAGGGATGCAGGCCGGCGTTTTGGATTTGTTCGAGGGGATCGGCGAAGAGATTGTAGGCGGAGATGGACGGCTCAAATGGATCGCAAGTACGGAAGGACGCTCTCCCGGAAGCGGCGACATTAACGCAAACGACGAGAAGGAGCAACGTGGCAAGACGTAGGCGCGTGGGGTCTAGCACCGCAGATTTTGTAGAGTGGAAGACGATCCAAAGGCGTTTTGATCGAGTTACATTTCTAACTGCTCCTACGATGGCGTGCGCCGAGATACTAAGTCCGATGAGCATTAGCGCTGACCCTTGACCGTCATGGCGAGTCTAAACGTCTGCTCTAGCAATACCGGAGTACCTTGTACGGTCATCGAGGTAGGAAATCGTTTAACAGAAACCATTGAGTACGTACCGGCGTTCGACTGGTTTCAAACTGAATCCTTGTATCTATCGATTGTTGAGTCAGCAACATATCTTGAAGACGGAGAGCGTCCGCTTTCTCCAGGTTCGCATTTAACTTAATCATGAGAGCCTGCCCTGCATTGATAGGGTAGTATGCCAATTTGGTCTTCGGCAACGTTTCGTCTCCGACTCCTACAATCTCAAGTTTCAATTGCAAGTTCGGCCCCTCCTTCCGTATCATGGTCATATGGCAGTGAGTCGACACAAATTGTCCAATGTCGCTGGAATTTGACACGACTAAGTAGAACTGAAACTGTCGCTCTAGCCGATTTATTACTTGGCCGGAGCATACTTGGATAAGCTCTTCGATCTGAGTCAGTTCTCGCTTCAGATTGTCAACACCGTTCGATGTGTTTCGAATGCCCCAATCGAGCTGACCGCGGCCATTGAGTTGTCGAGGTAGGCTCTGAAAGATATATCGCAAGTCTGACAATATAAGCTCAACTTCGGCCTTTAGTTTGCCATCGTCGTCAAATATTTCCGGCTGCGAATTCAAGGCTGTCAGACGGTCCCTCGCCTTTTCCAAATAGCTGATTCTTTCGTTCTTCCAGACGCTCGTTGCTGACTTCAATTCGTTAGTTATGGTGCTCATCGTGTCAGGGTCAAGAGGTTCATTGCAGTCAGGTATCGTGAGGTTGGTCGAGATGTTCATATTGACGGTCTCGGACATGAAAGCAGTTTCGTCACACGTGAGAGTCGCCGCTTCGAAGGTGACAGCGCCGGCTGGCAGCGCGGCAAGTGCTCGGTCAGGATTTCGATTCCAGGTCGTCCAAAAGTACGCTGCCGACGCAGCGGCAGAGCCCACGACGACATATTTCGTGAGCTCTTCAAAGACGACGCGCCTCAGCGACTTCTGAGTCTCCATTGTCTTTCTCCGGCTCTTGTTTCCGTATCGTTTAGCCTTCGCAACGCTTGGCAGAGGTCGGATTTTCTCTAACCTCGACAATCCCGAAAGGCGGAACTTTTCCATTCCAAGGAATCTCGGTCAAGGTCTGTGAACCTCAGAACTATCGGCCGAAATCCAAATTACTCACGAATGCAAGTAGGTGCGAGATTCCCGGGTCCTCGTATCGGAGGTTTCAGAGTGTTGGTTGTCGAGACTTCGGGGGCTTTTCGGAGACTGAAGTCCCAATATCCTTGAAATCATTTCTTGAGAATACCTCCTCTAGACGAGCTTAGGTAGATTCCTTTGAGGTTCATTTCGAGTTCGTCGGAGTTGTCGGAGTTCTTGGTGGCTTCTTCTAGGGTGACGAGGTCTTTTTTTACCAGGTCGACGAGCGACATGTTGAAGGTTTGCATGCCGGATTCGCGTCCGCCGACGATGGCGGTGGGGATTTGTTTGTTGAGGCCTTCGCGGATGAGCTGGGCGATGGCGGGGTTGACGTACATGATTTCGACGGCGGGGACTCGGCCTTTTCCGTCCTTGGAGGGGACGAGGCGCTGGGCGACGGTGCCTTTGAGTTGGAGGGCGAGCTGCGAGCGGATCTGGTTGTGCTCGACGGCGGGGAACATGTCGAGGATGCGGTCCATCGTGAGCATGCAGTTGGTGGTGTGGAGCGTGGAGAAGACGAGGTGGCCGGTTTCCGAGGCGGACATGGCGGCGCTGAAGGTTTCCTGATCGCGCATTTCGCCGATGAGGATGACGTCCGGGTCTTCGCGCATGGCGGCGCGGAGCGCGGTCTTGAAGTCCTTGGTGTCGATGCCGACTTCGCGCTGGGTGATGACGGATTTTTTGTTTTGGTGGAGGAACTCGATGGGGTCTTCGAGGGTGATGATGTGATCGCGTCGCGAGCGGTTGATGCGGTCGATGATGCTGGCGAGG
>VFKU01000337.1 GCA_009885415.1 Rhodothermota bacterium | reverse complement strand
TGAGCGCGGAGACGTCGGCGTAGGTCTCGGGGACGTCGCCCGGTTGCATGGGCAGCATGTTGAGCGTCGCGCGCCGCCCGAGGCCCGCCTCGAGCAGTTCGATCAGCCGCATGAGCGCGACGGGCTGGTGATTTCCGATGTTGTATATACGGTGCGGCGCGCCGCCTTCCGCCGCCGGGGCGGGGCGATCAAGCGTGCGCAGCACGCCTTCGGTGATGTCGTCGATGTAGGTGAAGTCGCGCTTCATGTCTCCGTGATTGAATACGTTTAGCGGGTGCCCCTTCACGATTGCATCGGCGAAGAGGAACATGGCCATGTCCGGCCGGCCCCAGGGACCGTAGACGGTAAAGAAACGCAGCGCGGTCGCGGGGAAGGCGTAGAGATGACTGTAGGCGTAAGCCATCAATTCGTTCGCGCGTTTTGTCGCGGCATAGAGGCTGATCGGATGATCGACGTTGTCCTCGACCGCGAAGGGCACCTTCTTGTTCGAGCCGTACACGGAACTCGAAGACGCATAGACGAGGTGCCGCACCTGGTGGTGGCGGCAGGCCTCGATGATGTTAGCAAAGCCGACGAGGTTGGCGTCGATGTAGGCCTGGGGGTTCTCGATAGAGTAGCGGACGCCGGCCTGCGCGGCGAGGTGGACGACGCGATCGATGGAGTGCTCCTCAAAGAGCCGGGGCATGGCCGCGCGGTCGCTGATGTCGGCACGTGCAAAGTGAAAACGCGGGTTTGGCGTTAGCCGGGCGAGGCGCGCTTCCTTGAGGGAGACGTCGTAGTAGGCGTTAAGGTTGTCCAAGCCCAGGACTTCGTCGCCGCGCGCGAGCAACGCCTGCGCGACGTGATATCCGATAAATCCGGCCGCGCCGGACACAAGAATCATAGTGGGTAATTCTCATCCTGCATCGTTCGCCGCGGCGATTTCGCCGGACATACGTTGTACGGCGAAAAGGAGGCTATCGTAACACGTAGACACGGGCAGCGAAAACCGCCGCGCGCCAGGCGCAGGCTACTTCTCCTGCCTCTCCAGCCCAAGCGACGCGCCGCCGGCGTCGTAGTACAAAGGGATGGAGAAATCGTCGATGACGCCGTCCGAGATGTTCTCCGACTGGAGCTCCGGGTGGTCTTCGTAGCGATCCAGGCGAAGCAGCACCGTCGCATCGCCAGTCTGCTCATCGAAAGGCAGTCGGGTGGAATCGAGGATGGCCCAGTGCGCGA
>VFKU01000475.1 GCA_009885415.1 Rhodothermota bacterium | reverse complement strand
GGATGAGTGCGGCGGCGATCGCGGCGGGGTGTGCGGCCGGCGCGGGGGCGGAAGAGAAGGCGGCGCAGACCGCGATCGGCGATCAAACCGATGTCGCCGTGACGGTGTACAACAATAACCTCGCGCTCGTGCGCGATCGGCGCAAGCTTGCGCTGGGGACGGGCGAGTTGGCGCTGACGTTTATGGACGTCGCGGAGCAGATTCGCCCGGAGACGGTGAGCCTGAAGTCGGTGTCCTCGCCGGGGTCGATACGGATTATCGAGCAGAATTACGAGTACGACCTGATGAGCCCCGAGAAGTTGATGGAGAAATTCGTCGGGAAGAAGGTGAAACTCCAGAACTTCAACAAGCAGGTGGAGGGCGGTACCGTCGAGGCGGAGTTGCTGAGCCTGAACAACGGGCCGATCTATCGCGTGAACAACGAGATCTATCTCGGCTATCCCGGCAATGTCGTGTTGCCGGAGGTGCCGGAGAATCTGATCGCGAAGCCTTCGCTGATCTGGCGCATCGACAACGACCAGGCGAATCAGGAAATTGAGGCGACGTACTTGACCGGCGGGTTGAGTTGGAAGGCGGACTACGTTGTCCGCATGAGCAAGGACGAGAAGAAGGCGGACATCGACGCGTGGGTGACGCTCGACAACCAGTCCGGTGCGGCGTATACGAACGCGCAACTCAAACTCGTTGCGGGCGAGGTCAACATCGCGCCGCAGGCGCCCGTGGCAATGTTCGATAAAGCTGCGCGCGGTGGCGTGATGGCTGCGGAGGCGGCGATGGTCGAGGAATCGTTCGCGGAGTACCACCTTTACACGCTGCCGCGCCGGACCACGATTAAGCAGGCGCAATCCAAGCAGGTGAGCCTCTTCCGCGCGGGCGAGGTGGCGACCACGAAAAAGTACGAGTTCCGCGGGCAGGGCTACTACTACTTCCAGCCGATGCCGCAGATGGGGCCCGAAAAGGTCGGCGTCTTCGTCGAGTTCAAGAACGACGAGGCGAACCATCTCGGCGTACCGCTGCCCGGCGGCGTGATGCGGCTTTACCAGGAAGACAGCGAGGGCATGTTGCAATTCGCCGGCGAGGACCGCCTCGAACACACGCCCAAGGACGAGAAGGTGCGCCTGAAAATGGGCAACGCCTTCGACGTTGTCGGCGAGCGTGTGCAGACGGATTACCAGATCATCGCGAACAACGTCTTCGAAAGCGCCTACAAGATCACGCTGCGCAATCACAAGGAGAACGACATCGTCGTCGACGTAGTCGAGCCTATGATCTCCGACTGGCGCATCCTCGAATCCTCGCACCCGAGCGAAAAGCGCGACGCACAGACCTCTGTGTTCTCGATTCCCGTGAAGGCCGACGGCGAGGTCGTGCTCACGTATCGCGTCCGCGTGCGGAACTAGGCTCTGATGCGGGCGCTGAGTGTCGAGCAGGTCCGCGAGGCCGACCGCCGCTGCATCGAGGAACTCGGCATCCCCGGCGCGGTGCTGATGGACCAGGCCGGGGAGGCGGTGTGCCGCGAGCTGCGGCCCGGCGCG
>VFKU01000350.1 GCA_009885415.1 Rhodothermota bacterium | reverse complement strand
GAAGTATGACCTCCGATCCCTTCGCCGATTTGGGGCGGTACTACGACGCGATTATGAAGGAGGTCGATTACGACCGCTGGGTCGTGGTCACTTCGCTGCTGGCGGAATTGCTGCCCGCGAAATTCCGGCACGTGGACCTCGGCTGCGGCACGGGGCGGCTGCTGAAGCGGCTCACGCAGCACAAGTGGAACAGCGTCGGGTTGGACTTTTCAGCGGGGATGCTGCGCGAAGCGAAGCGCGGACCGTACCGCGCGCCGTTGGTGCAGGGCGACCTGACGGCGCTGCCCTTCCGCAGCGGGCAATTTCACTACGCGACTTGCGCCTTCGACAGCGTGAACTTCCTGCTCGATGAGGAGCAACTGCGCGCGGCGATGCGCGAGGCGGCGCGCGTATTGGTCGACGGCGGCGTCTATTACTTCGACGTGATCACCGAGCGGATGGTAACGCAACACTTCGAGGACCAAAAATGGGCGGAGGACAACGGCGGCTTCTCGACGCGCTGGCAGGGCCGCTACGATCGCAAGACGCGCATCGCGGAGTTGGAAATCCGCGTGAACACGGGGCCGAGTTACACCACGCGCGAGCGCGTCTACACGCCGGACGAGATTGAAGCCGCGATGGGCGCGGCGGGCCTGACGCTCATTGGCGAGTTCGATGCTGTGAGTTGGAAGACGCCGACCTATCGATCCATTCGCACGGACTATGTCGCGATGCGCCATCCGCCGAAGGGGATCGAGAAGAAGCTCGATGCGGTTGCGAAGCGAATTCGGCAGGCCTTGGGGAAGTAGCGGAGGGTCGCTCTCCCGCGCGACCTTGGGTCACTGGCGTACACGCGGTCGAGCGGGAGCTCGACCCTCCCTGATCGGTGTCTAGTTCTCCGGCACGTGCAGTGCGTGGAGGACTTCGCTGGTGGCGCGGGACTTGTTGAGGACGTAGAAGTGGATGCCGGGGACGCCGTTGGCTTTTAGGTCTTTGCATTGGGCGATCGCGTGGGCTACGCCGACTTTGTATTGGGCTTCGGGATCGGGTGCGGCCTTTTCTAGGTCGGCGCGGAATCTGGGCGGGAGCTTCGCGCCGCAGAGGCTGGTCATGCGGTTGATTTGTTCGAAGGACGTGGCGGGGATGATTCCGGGGACGATCGGCACGCCGATGCCGGCGGCGGCGCAGCGGTCGCGGAAGCGGAAGAAGTCGGCGTTGTTGAAGAAGAGTTGCGTGATGACGACGTCGGCGCCGCAATCGACTTTGCGTTTGAGATTGGCGAGGTCGGTGTCGGCGTCCGGCGCCTCGGGGTGGGTCTCGGGGTATCCGCCGACGGCGATGCCTAGCTTGGGAAACTCGCGCGAGATGAGCGCGACGAGATCGCTGCCGTAGCGCAGGCCGCCTTCGGTCGCCTGGAAACTGGTTTGGCCTTTGGGCGCGTCGCCGCGGATTGCTACTATATTTTGGATGCCTTGCGCCGTCGCGCGGTGCAGGTACGCGCGCAGGTCGTCCACGGTCGCATCCACGCAGGTCAGGTGTGAGGCGACCGGCCCTTTGCCGATCTTCTGCGCGCGCGCGAGGGTGTCGAGCGTCTTGTCGCGGGTCGAGCCGCCGGCGCCGTAGGTGCAGGTGACGAAGTTGGGCTTGAACTTAAACAACGCGCGGAGGTTGTCCTCGAGGGCGATCATGCCGTCGTCCGTCTTGGGCGGGAAGAGTTCGAAAGAGAGGACGAAATCGTTGTCGCGGTAGATTCGATCGAAGGTCATGGACAGGGACGGACTCCGGCCTAAGCGTCTCACTGTCAATAGATTAGCTTGTTGCGGCATGATGGGCAAGTCTCGTCCGAGGGAATGTCCCGATGGCGGGGCGGGGAGTTCCTGGGAACGGGGGAGGGCGCCGGGGGGACTTTTCTGGGAGGCGGGGAGTGTTCGTAAGCTGATGGTTAAGGTCAAGGGCCGATTACGAGCACGAGCACGAAACTGGGAAAGGTGTATTCGGAGTGGCACGACGGGACAGCGGGCTTTATCCGGAGTGCTGCGAGTTCGTACCATACGCAGTCCTTTTTTTGACGTGGCGCGGAGGCGGTTGTGACGTTTCTTGAGATGTTGAAAGAGCGGGTGATCGTGCTTGATGGCGGGATGGGCACGCAGACGCAGACGCTGGATTTGCACGACGCGGATTACGGCGGCGCGGACTATAAGATGCTCGGTGACCTGCTGTGTTTTTCGCGGCCGGAGGCGATCGAGGACATCCATCTGCGGTATTACCAGAGCGGCGCGAACGCGGTGGAGACGAACACCTTCGGCGCGTCGCCGTTTCGTCTTTCGGAATACGATTTCACAAAGATCGACCTCGCGAAGTTTAGCGCGCTTCCGGAGGAGCTCGAACTACGGCGCGCGAGTTACCAGGACATCGCGTATTGGATGAACGTGTCGGCGTGCCGAATCGCCGCAAAGGCGCGCGCGCGCTATCGGGCGGCGCCGGACTACGACGGGCGGCCCTTGTTCATCATCGGCAGCATCGGACCGAGCAACCGCGTGCTCTCGAAGACGAAGGCGGACCTGCGCGTGTCGACGTTTGAGGCGGTGTCGGACAATTTCTACCGCCAGGTGCTGGGCCAGATCGACGGCGGCGCGGACGTGGTGCTTTTCGAGACGCAGCAGGACATCCTTGAAGTGAAGGCGGCGGTGCACGGCGCGCAGCGGGCGATGGCGGAGAAAGGCGTGCGCCTGCCGATCATGGCGCAGGTGACGGTGGATCAATTCAGCAAGATGCAGATTTTCAATACCGACATCCACGCGGCGCTGGTGACGGTTGCGGGGATCGGGGTGGATACTTTCGGCATCAACTGCAGCATCGGACCCGACCTCATGACGAAGACGGTCGAGACGCTGTCGCGCTATTCGCCGCTTCCGATCAGCGTGATTCCAAACGCGGGTCTGCCCGTGTCCGAGGCCGGGAAGACGGTCTACAAATTCCAGCCGGCGGCGATGGCCGAACACCTGAAGCGTTTCGTCGAGGAATACGGCGTGAACATTGTCGGCGGGTGCTGCGGCACCGGACCGGACCACATCCGCGCGATCAGCGCGGCGGTGCGTGGGGTGACTCCGAAGCCGCGCGCGCCGCACTCGGGCACGTGGGTCTCGGGTCCGCAGAACGCGATCGAGCTCGATAGCAGCCGGACGCTGATTATGATCGGCGAGCGGCTGAACGTACGCGGGTCCAAGAAGGTGCGCGACGCGGTCGAGCGCGAGGGCGGCATCGATCACGCTGCGCTCGAGGAGGTCGTCGAGGAGGAGATGGGCGCGCTCGGCGTGCGCCTGATCGACGTGTGCATGGACTCGAACCTCGTCGACACGACGACCGTGCTCAAGGAGGTCATCCACGAGCAGACGGCGGACTTCCCCGGCGCGATGTGCATTGACTCGTTCGCGGTGGATGCGTTGCAAGAGGCGGCCAGCGTCTATCCCGGCCGGCCGATCATTAATTCGATGTCGCTGGAGGATGTGGAGCCGGGCGTCACGAAAATCGAGGCGGTGATCCGCGCGACCGGGTTCCATAATCCGTTGTATGTCGCCCTCTGCGCCGGGCCGAAGGGCCCCGCGGCGACCCGCGAGGACAAGGCATCGCTCGCGAAAGAGATTGTCGCGACGGCGGGACGCTTCGGCGTCGGGCCCGAGCGGATTTTGATTGATATGAACGTATTTCCGCTGGGGTCGGAGTCGGACCCCAGCATGAACTTCGCCTTGGAATCGCTTGAAGCGATTCCGTTGATCAAGGCGATTCACCCGCGCCTGATGACTTCCTGCGGCGTCGGCAACCTTACGAACGGCCTGGCGAACAAGCCCTACATGCGCAAGGTGCTCACGTCGGTGTGGCTCGATGAGGGCCGCAAGCGCGGGCTCGATGCGGCGATCGTGAACCCGAACCATTATGTGTTTGTGGAAGATCTCGACAAACACGACTACGATCTCGCGTTGCGCGCAATTCTCAAGCGCGACATGGAGGCCTTCGAGGAACTCGAACAGATCGCCGAGCGCAAGAAGGGCGGCACGGGCGAACGGCGCAGCAGCTACGGCGACCTCGCGGTCGAAGAGGCGATCTGCGAGAAGGTGTTCGACGGGTTCAAGGAGCGGACGGCGGGATCGGTCGAGATCGCGGGGCACACGTATCAGTATGCGGACCGCATCGTGTTGCAGGCGGCCGAGGCGATCAAGACGCACGAGCCGCTGGAGTTCATCAACCACTACTTGATGGGCGCGATGAAGCGCTTGGGCGACGGCTTCGGCCGCGGCGAGGTGTCGCTGCCGCACCTGCTGAAGTCGGCGGACGTGATGAAGCAGGTGATGGGTTTCCTCGAGGAGTACATGCGCGTGCGCTCGGGCGTGAGTCTGCACGACAAAATTCAGTACAAAGGCACGATCGTGATTGGGACGGTGTATCAGGACGTGCACTCGATCGGGAAGGACCTTGCGAAGACTCTCTTCGAGAACTACGGGTACCGGGTGATCGATTTGGGCGTGATGACGCCCTTGCAGCAGTACATCGACAAGGCCAAGGAGTACAAGGCGGACGCGATCGGCATGTCGGCGCTGCTGGTGCAGACCTCGAACCACATGATCACGGTGTCGAAGATGATGAAGGAGCAGGGCCTCGAGGACACCTACGTGCTGATTGGCGGCGCGCCGGTGAGCGATCGGCACGCGGCCTACGTCGCGCTCGCGGGCGACGAGGACGTGGCGCACATGCGCAAGAACGTCTTCTATTGCCCGACGGCGATGGACGGCGTGAACGTGATGAACGAGCTGAAGAGCGTGGGGGACACCGGGCCGATCCTGAATCGCAACGTCGAGCGGCTGCGCGCGCGCTACGAGCGCGCCGTGCGACGTGCGCGGGAGGACGATGAGTTGCGAAAGACCTTGCCGCGGCGGGTGGTGTCCTTCGAGAAGCACGTGCTTTCGGAGAAACCGTGGTTCGCGCCGGAGCTAATTTCCGTGCCTCTACTTAAATTTCGGCCGCACATCGACAAGCGCAATCTGTTTTCGCTCAACTGGAAGTTCGGTGCTGCGTCGAAACAGGTCAAACAGGGCACGTCGAATGAGGAATTGGAGCGGCTGTTCTTGGAGTGGACCGCGCGGGCCGATGCGCAGGGTTGGCTCGAACCGCAGGGCGTAATGGCCTGCTTTCCGTGTTACTCGGAGGGCGACGCCGTGGTGGTGCTTGATCCGGCGGATCGTAAGTCCGAGCTGGCGCGTTTCACCTTCGATGTCGTGATCGGCGCCAGCCGGGACGATGTGATTTGCGGAGCGCAATATTTCCGGCTGAAGGGATCCGGTGCGCTGGATGCGGTGGGATTCCAGATTTCGTCGGCCGGCCCGCGCGTGGACGAGCAGCTCGCGAAGTTCAAGGCGGAGGGCGATTCGGAGGCGGGCCTGTTCTTGCAGGGTCTGTCGGACCGCATTGCCGAGGACATGGCGGAATACGTGCATCAACAACTTCGGGCGCGGCTGGGCTTCGGCGGCACCGATCGCGGCACGCGCTGGTCGCCCGGTTATCCGGCGATCACCGGCATTGCACAGAACATCGACATCCACCGTTTGCTCACGGCCGAGAAATTTATCGGCGCGCGTGTGACGGAGTCCGGCGAATTTTTCCCGACGGGATGCACCGCGGCGATCGTGTCGTTTCACCCCGACGCACGGTACATGTAGAGGGGCACTCGTAGCGCCGGCTTCCAGCCGGCATAAAATGAGCTATGTGTCTCGCGCCCGGATGCAATTCGCGGCTGTCTCGCCAATGCCGGCTGGAAGCCGGCGCTACGGAGCGGCGCACTTATTGTGCGCGGCGGGCGTATTCTTCGGCGGCTTCCCGCAAGAGCCCCGCGACGATATCTATCTCCGGCGCGGCGGCATTGGTTTTCCGTGCGCGGGCGAGGTAATCGAAGGCGCGCACGAGCGGATCGCGGATGGCGGCGGAGGGCGCGCCGGGCGTGGCGAGGGCGAGGCCGGTCTGAAGCCAGAGCGCTTTTGCGGAGTCGACGTTGCACATCAACTCGAAGTACTCCGGCGAGAGCCGCTTGGTCGGGCTGACGCGGCCCTG
>VFKU01000736.1 GCA_009885415.1 Rhodothermota bacterium | reverse complement strand
TCGCGCAGACCCGCGTCGGAGTCGAGCGCGAGCGCTGGGCACGTGTACTTCGCGCCCTTGGCGGCTAGGCGATAGACGCGGCCGCGCGTGATATCGCCCATGCGGTGCCCGCCGACGCCGGGGTCATACCAGTCGGCGATGAACAGCGAACCGTCGGGCGCGGCCGAGACGTCGACCGGACGGAACCAGGAGTCGCCCTCGCAGTGGAGCAACACTTCTTTCTCGGCGGAGAAGCCCGCGCCGTCGGGCGCCATTCGGTACGCGCGGATTTCGCCCGGGCCCGCCTCGGCGTGGATGAGCGCGCCCCACACGCGCTCGGGCAGTGCTTTGCCTTCGTAGACCATGAGCCCGCAGGGCGAGCCGAAGCCCGCGCGAATCATCCGCGGCACGACGCCCGGCCGGTCCATATTCCAATGCACCGCTTCGAGATGGCGGTCGCCCTTGCGCTTGGGCCAATAGCCGTAGTTGCCGCCTTCCATCACGTAATTGATGCGCGTATTTTCGTTGCCGTCGTCGTCGTTGTCGGAGATGAACACGTTGCCGAAAGAATCCACGGCGGGCTCGTAGGGATTGCGCATGCCCTGCGCGAGCCACTCGAGCCGATCGCCCTCGAGGTCGGTGCGGAGCACCGTGGCAGCCATGAGCGGCGCGTCCTTCCCGGCGTGGACGCGATTGCCGTGCTTGTCGGTCACGTCGAGCCCCTGGTCGCCGTTGCTCATGTAGAGATGGCCGTCCGCGGCCCAACTCACGCCGTGAATCGCGTGGTCGTTATCGACGCCGCCGAAGCCGGTGAGAATCACCGTTCGCTTGTCTGCCACGTCATCGCCATTCGTATCTTCGAGATAGAAGAGGTCCGGCGACTGGCATACATACACGCGATTGCCCAACACGGAGATACCCATCGGCGCCTGCAGCTTCGGGTCTTGATAAAAAGTCGTCGCCTTGTCGCATGTGCCGTCGCCGTCGGTATCTTCAAGAATGCGAATCCGATCGCCCAGCTCTGTCGTGCGCGGCTGATTGAAGAGGCGGTAGTTGACCGCCTCGGCAATCCAGACGCGACCGCGCGCATCGACATCCATCGAGGTCGGGTTCCACAGGTCGGGCTCCGACGCAAAGAGCGTGACCTCGAGGCCGTCCGCCACCTTCATACGCGCGAGCGCCTCTTGCGGGGAGAGTTGTGCCGGGGCGCGGAATGAAACGGTGTAAAAGCCAGCGATAGTCACGAGGATTGGGAAGAAGCGGTAGGAATGCATCGAAGAAATATCTCCGGTTTCGTCCAGATTCAGACAGTGTGCGTACTACATTACGCGACAACGGCGAAGTACTCCAACCGTACGAGATCGAATTCTACTGTTGCTCAGAAAACCCAAACCCCGTCATTGCGAGATACCGTGATGAAAAGTCAAGCATGTTTTGGGTCGTAGGGTTGATTGCTTCTGAGGATGGCTCTGGCTTGAAGCAGGAGGCGTCGCATGAGGGTTCCG
>VFKU01000931.1 GCA_009885415.1 Rhodothermota bacterium | reverse complement strand
CGGCATAATTCTCCTTGCTCAACGAAGAATCTCCCCAACCTCGTCATTGCGAGGAGCGCGGTTGCGACGAAGCAATCTCGTCCACCCGCGACTCCGTACGCTTCAAGGAATACGATCCCTTCGCTCCGCGAAGCATCCTCCCTCAAAAAGCTGCCGCCCCCGCCTCGGCCACCGCCAAGTCGTTCTCCACCGACGAACCCGACACACCGACGGCGCCGATCACCTGCCCTGCGGCGTTCTTCAGCGGCAGACCGCCCGCAAAAGTAATCAGGCCGCCGTTGGACACTTCCACGCCGAACAGCGGCGCACCCGGCTGCGTCAACGCGCCGAGCGCGCCCGTCGGCGCGTCGAACATGCGCGAGGTCTTCGCCTTCTTCATCGCGATGTCTGCGCTGCCAAGAAACGCGCCGTCCATCCTCACAAAAGCTTTCAGGTTCGCACCCGCGTCCACCACCGCGACGTTCATCTTCAGCCCCATCGCGTCGGCCTTCTTGATCGCCGCATCGATCACGCGCTGCGCCGACGCGAGGCTCACGTCGTGCGCCTCGGGCGCGGCGGCCCAAACCGCACGGGGCGTGTCCTGCATCAGGGCTCCCGCAAACAACAACATCAGCACACAAAACAAAGCACGCATCCGGGACTTAGACATCGATTCTTCTCCTGTTAATTTCGGTCGTCTACTCTATCCTGCCCGCTCTCTGGCTGCCAAGCTCGAATCGCCGCGCCATCCATTGCTACAATAGGCGCCTTCCAGGCAATCCCCCGCCGGATGGACCAATCCGCGAAGTGGCCGGGAGATGGGTCTGCCAAAGCGGCAGGACGCCGCATCCACCTTGGAGTCATCATGGCACTGAAAATGGGCATTGTGGGCCTGCCGAACGTCGGCAAGAGCACCACCTTCAACGCGTTGACCAAGGCGCAGAACGCCGAAGCGGCGAACTACCCCTTCTGCACGATCGAGCCGAACCGCGCGATTGTGCCGGTGCCGGACACACGCATCGACACGCTGGCGAAGATGGCCAGCCCCGAGCGTACCCTGCCCGCGACGATCGAGTTCGTCGACATCGCCGGGCTCGTGGCCGGCGCGAGCAAGGGCGAGGGCCTGGGCAACAAGTTCCTCGCGCATATCCGCGAGACGGCGGCCATTGTTCATGTCGTGCGCTGCTTCGACGACGAAAACGTCATCCACGTCCACGGCACCTGCGACCCGAAACGCGACATCGAGATCATCGAGACCGAGCTGCTCTTCGCCGATCTCGAACAAGTCGATCGCCGTGTCGATCGCGTCGGAAAACTGGCCAAAGGCGACAAAAAGCAACAGCCGATGCTCGACCTTGCCGTCAAACTCAAGGCGCACCTCGAAGCCGGAAAACCCTTCAGCACCTATCCCGATCAAGACACCGACGAGTTCCGCGAGACGCTCCGCGACTTGCAGCCCATCACCGCGAAGAAAGTCATCTTCGCCGCCAACGTCGACGAGGCCGGTCTCGCCGAGGACAACGCGTATGTCAAGATCGTCCGGGACATCGCCGCCGAGCGCGGCGCGGAAGTCGTCAAGCTCTGCGCGAAGGTCGAGGAGGAAATGGCCGGCCTCTCCGACGCGGAGCGCAAGGAGTTCCTCGATTCGCTCAGCGCCGAGGAGAGCGGCCTCGACCAGATCATCCACAAGAGCTACCACGCCCTCGGCCTGATCAGTTACTTCACCGTCGGCCCGAAGGAAGTCCGCGCCTGGACCATCCCCGTCGGCGCGACCGCCCCGCAGGCCGCAGGCGTCATCCACACCGACTTCGAAAAAGGCTTCATCCGCGCCGAAGTCATCCACTTCGCCAACTTCGTCGCCGACGGCGGCGAGCCGGGCGCGAAAGCCGCCGGCCACATGGCCTCCGAAGGGAAGGAATACGTCATGCAGGACGGCGACGTCGTGCACTTTCGCTTCAACGTGTAGTCCGAAAGGATCCGTGGTCCTGGCACTGCGACCCCGCGCGTGCACCGAATACCGTAGAACCGTATACTGGGCGCACCCCAACGGAGGCGGGCGCAACACGTGGCCGATAACGCTCACATGAGAACCTTGCGCGAAGGCGTCCAGCGATGGAACGCCTGGCGCGCCGAGCACCCCGAGGTCGAGCCGAATCTCTCGACCGCGATCTTGCAGCGCTACGAGTTGCGCGGCATGGACCTCTCGCGCACCGACCTCGCCGCCGCGAACCTCATGAACTGCGACCTCAGCGGCGTAAACCTAAAAGAAGCCAAGCTTCACAGCGCCGACCTGCGCAATTGCAAGGTGATGGATGTCTCTTTGCTGGGCGCGAACCTGAACAATTCCAATCTCGGCCGCGCCGCCTTCGAAAACGTGGACCTGAGCCAGGCGAAAATCACGAAGGCGGTCGTCGCGGGCTGCACGTTCCGCAATGTGAAATTCTGCGCGGCGGACTTCTTCGGCATGAACCTGACCGGCCTGAACTTTTCGGGGGCCGACTTCACCCGCGCCGATCTCACCGACGTCCGCTGCGCGACGGCGGACTTCTCGGGCGCGATGATGCGTGGCGTGAACTTGCACGGCGCGTCCTTTGAGGAGTGCAATTTCGAAGCCGCCGACCTGACCGAGGCCGCGCTGGGCGAGACCAAGTTTATCCGTTGCAACTTTTCGCGCGCGAAGATGCCGCAGCTCGACCTGCGCAACACGATTTTCGAGAACGTCAATTTCACCGGGGCCGATCTCACCGAAGCGAACCTCGCCGGCTGCCGGCTAACGGCCAGCAAGTTCACCGGCGCGGCGATGCACGGCATTGTGCTGGACGGCGCGGACTTCACCCAATGCGACCTCAGCCGTGCGCAACTTCCGAAATCCAAAATGACGAAGACCATCTTCATGGCCGCCTCGCTCGCCGGCGCCGACCTCACCGGCGCGGTGGCGGCCGAAGCCATTCTGACCGGCACAGACCTGCAGGCGGCGGTCGTGCGCGATGCGGACTTCTCCGGCGCGCGGATGATCGCGGCCAAGCTACGCCGCATCGTGGGCTGGGAGACGCTTAACCTGCGCAACGCCAACCTCACCGGCGTGCTCGGCGCACCCAAGGGCTTTCGCGAGTACACCAAGCAACACGGCGCGACCTTCGGTGGACCTGCGGCGATCCTGAACGAGGGCGTCGGCGTGTGGAACGCCTGGCAGGCCGAGATGATGAAGGACGCCGGCGACATGAAGGGCGTCGACCTGCGCGGCGCGAAACTCGCCGGCATGGATCTGCTGAACGCCAACTTCAAGAACGCCGACCTGCGCGAAGCGGATTTTTCCGAGAGCAACCTGCATGGCGCGAACCTTTCCGGCGCAAGTCTCAAGCGCGCGAAGTTCACCGGCGCCACGCTCGCCGAGGCGAATTTGGAAAGCGCCGACCTGCGCAACGCCGACCTCACCGGCGCAGACCTGCGCGGCGCGCGCGTCCGCGACGGCGTGCTGATCGAGGCGAACCTGTCGAACGCCAAGCTAAGCGGCGCGGAGTTCTTCGGCGCGCGCTTCGGCAACACGCGTCTCACCGGCGCAGACCTGTCCCTGTGTACGCTCGCCCGCGCCGATCTCTCCGCCCACGATCTCTCCGGCGCCAACCTCGTCCGCTGCGACCTCCGCGGCGCGATCCTCCGGCAAACCCTCTTCCGCGAGGCGAACCTCACCCACGCCGCGCTGGACGAGGCCCGGCTCGAAAACGCCGACCTCAGCGGCGCGAAGCTCAACCACGCCTCGCTCGTCGGCGCGCAGCTCCAGCAGGCCAACCTGACCGGCGCCAACCTCACCGAAGCCGACCTCACCAACGCCAACCTCGAAGGCGCGACCCTCAAAAGTGTCACCGCCCGTGGCACGATCCTGGAAGGCGCAGTCGTGACGCTCGCGCAAAAAACGCTGCTCTGGGTCGCATCGAAGGGGCGTTAGTTCTCAACTGCTTTTGATCCAAAGCGTTCCGCCGCGATACGATACCTTTTCTGTGTATTAGTCATCTTTCGAAGCCTCTTCGTGATCTTCGTGCGCTTCGTGGTGAATTCGTACTAAATTTCCAACGACTCCGGAGTTTATTTGGTGGAACAAATCGTCTCGCTCTGCAAGCGCCGCGGGTTTATTTTTCAGTCCTCCGGCATTTATGGCGGTATTAACGGCTGCTGGGACTTCGGGCCGCTCGGCACCGAGCTCAAGCGCAACATCAAGAACGACTGGTGGAACACCTTCGTCCAGCAGCGCGACGACGTCGTCGGGCTGGACGCCAGCATCCTCATGCACCCCGCCGTCTGGAAGGCCTCGGGCCACGTCGACGAGTTCCACGACATGCTGGTCGACTGCAAGGAGTGCAAGAAGCGCTTCCGCTCGGACCACTTCAACGCCGAGGAGGACTGCCCGAACAAACCCAAGTGCCACGGCGAACACCTGACCGAGCCGCGCGCCTTCAACATGATGTTGAAAACGCGCATGGGTGCAAACGACGACACCGCCGTCGAGACCTACCTGCGGCCCGAGACCTGCCAGGCGATCTTCGTGGACTTCAAGGACGTCTACACCAGCTCGCGCATGTCGCCGCCCTTCGGCATCGCGCAAATCGGCAAGGCTTTCCGAAACGAGATCAATCCGCGCAACTTCATCTTCCGCTCGCGCGAATTCGAGCAGATGGAAATCGAGTTCTTCTGCCGGCCGGAAGAAGAAGAGCAGTGGTTCGAGCACTGGATGGGCGCGATCTGGGAATGGTACCTCGCCATCGGCCTGACCCCCTCCAAGATGCGCTGGTTCGAGCACCCGAAGGAAGGGCTCGCGCACTACTCCAAGCGCACGGCCGACATCGAGTACGAATTCACCTTCGGCTGGGGCGAGTTGCAAGGCCTCGCCAACCGCGGCTGCTTCGACCTCACGCAGCACTCGCAGCACTCCGGCAAGGACCTCTCCTTTTTCGACCCCGACAAAAAAGAGCGCTACATGCCCTCCGTCATCGAGCCCTCCGCCGGCGCCGACCGCACCACGCTCGCTGTCCTCTGCGACGCGTATCACGAAGAACAAGTCGAGGGCGAGCAGCGCATCGTCATGCGCTTCCACCCGCGCATCGCGCCGATCAAGGCGGCCGTGCTGCCGCTGGTCAAGAAGGACGGCCTCGCGGAAATCGCCGAGACCTTCGAGAAGAAACTCCGCAAACGCTTCAACACCTTCTACGACCAGGGCGGCGCCATCGGCCGACGCTACCGCCGCATGGACGAAGCCGGAACCCCCTACTGCATCTGCGTCGACTACCAGACCAAAGACGACCACACCGTCACCGTCCGCGACCGCGACACCATG
>VFKU01000301.1 GCA_009885415.1 Rhodothermota bacterium | reverse complement strand
TATGCGTGTGAATGGGCGCGGATCCAGCGCTTGCCCGGAAAAGAAACGAGGCCGCCCTCGCGAAACACCGTCGTGCCGTTGAGGATGCCGCGGTCGTCCTGCTGATCGTTGCCGCAATAGACCAGAACGATGACGTCGGGCGCGAAGAGCGGCAATTTCGATTCGGCGTATTTCGTCTCTTGGATCGTCCCCCACCCCGGCACGCCCGCGTTGATGACGCGTGTCGACGTGCCGTCCGCCGCGAACTTCGTGCGGAGGTGCGTGTCGAAGCGATCCTCGACGTTCACGCCGTAGCCGAAGACGAAGGAATCGCCGACGAGGAGAATCGTCTTTCCGGGCGCAGGCGCGGCGTAGTCCTGTTCGATGTCGCGCAGCCCGGCGGAGTTGGTCCGCACGTCCATGGTGAAACCGGAGCCGGCGAATTCGTAGGGCTGATGGAAATTCGGCTTGAGCACGTGGCCTAGCGCCGCGTCCTGCGCATACCACTCGGGCACGGCCTGTTGCGGCGCGGCGATGCGCACGCCAGCCTCAAGAAGCAGGACGGAAGCGAGGCACGATGCGGACAGCAGCAGGATATTATTTCGTAGTCTTCTAAACATCTCGGAATCTCGCTATTGAGTATACAAGGTGAACCGCACGTCGCTCGAAAGGGCGCGTGGCGCCGCCTTTCAATCGGGCGCAGACGCAATGTATTCTGCACGAAATTCAACGGCAACGCGGAGGGGCCATGTCCAAGCTGAACCCGATTTTTCTCACGACGGACTTTTCGCCGGGCGCACGCTACGCCGAGGACTATGCGGCGGCGCTCGCCAAACGCCTGGACGCGGAGATTCACGTCGGGCATGTCGTGGACACGGGCTATCTCACGTATGCGGCGCTCTACGGCCAGGCGGTGGTCATCGATCCGAACGTGGCCGGGGTGGAGCAGGCGGCGGGGCAGTATCTCGACGAGGTGGTGGCGCGGCTGCGGGCCCAGGGCCTGCAAGCGACGCGGCATCTGGCGCGGGGCGTGCCCGTCGCGGAGACGGTGAACCTGATCGCGCGCAGCGGCGCGAAGCTGGTAGTGTGCGGCACGCATGGGCACTCGGGCTTCAACAAGTTTCTCTTCGGCAGCTTCTGCGAGAAACTGCTGCGTCAGTCGCGCGTGCCGGTACTCGCGATTAAGCAGCCGGGGCCGAACGCCGTCTTTGACGCGGAGGAATTCGCGCCCGAGCGCATCGCGTGCACCTGCGATCTCTCCGATGTGTCGCGCGCGGCCTTTCCGCTCGCGGCCGAAGTGGCCAACGCGCTGAAAGCGGAGCTGGTTCTCCTCCACGTCGTCGATACGCGCTTCGACACCTTCCCCTACCTGGAGGCTGTCGAGCGGCCGAGCCGCGAGCACTTGCACGAGCGCGCGACGAAGTTGCTGGGCGAATGGGCCCGTGGCCTCGACACGGGGCGCGTGAGCACCCACGTGACGGACGGCGTGCCGCACGAGCGCATCGAGGCCTTCGTGCGCGATCACAACATTGACTTGCTCGTCATTGCCACGCACGGCCGCTCGGGAATCAGCAGGTGGCTGATGGGAAGCGTAGCCGAACGGCTGCTCCGTTCTTCCCATGT
>VFKU01000098.1 GCA_009885415.1 Rhodothermota bacterium | reverse complement strand
TTGGGCGGAGTTTGTATCGGGCCTAAGCGCACCGCCCTCACGCGTCGCCCTCTCTACCTTGTCATCCTGAGCGGAGCGAAGGATGACAAAGATGGTGATTCAGCTCGCGCTCGCCTCGGGCGTAGCCTCGGCGGCGAATTGTAGTCGATACAGGCGCCGATAGAGTCCGTCGCGCGCGATCAACTCCGCGTGCGTGCCTTCGTCGACCACGCGACCTTCTTCGAGGACGACGATTTTGTCGGCCTTTAGGATGGTCGAGAGCCGGTGGGCGATGACGAGCGTCGTGCGTCCTTCGACAAAGTGATCGAGCGCATCGAGGATCGCTTTTTCGCTTTCCGAGTCGAGGCTCGAGGTGGCCTCGTCGAGGATGAGGATGGGGGCGTCCTTGAAGATGGCGCGGCCGATGGCGACGCGTTGACGTTGGCCGCCGGAGAGGTTGCCGCCGGCCTCGGCGAGCACGGTGTCGTATCCGCTGGGCAAGGCCTCGATGAATCCGTCGGCGTGGGCGGCTCGCGCCGCGGCGCGCACGCGCTGGTCGTCAGGCGCCTCGGCGCCTGCGGCGATGTTCGCGCGCAGGGTCTCGCTGAAGAGCAGCGTCTCCTGGGTCACCATGCCGATCTGGCCGCGCAGACTGGCGAAGGTCGCGTCGCGGATGTCGATGCCGTCGACCGTGATGCGCCCCACGTCCACGTCGTAGAACCGCGGGAGCAGCTTCACGAGCGTGCTCTTGCCGGCCCCGCTAAAGCCGACCAGCGCGACCATCTTGCCGCGGGGCACATCGAAGGTCGCGCCATTGAGCACAGGTTGCCCCGGTACATACGCGAAACGCACGTCTTCGAATCGGATCGCCTCGCGCAGGACGCCGATCTCGCGCGCACCGGGGCGCTCCACCACCTCGGGCCGGTAGTCGATGAACTCAAAGACGCGCGCCGCGCTTGCCGCGCTGGTCTGGATCAGGTTGGGCATCTTGCTCAGCAAACGCATCGGCTCGAGCATGCCGACCAGCGCGAGCAAGAGCGTGAAGATGTCACCGGGCCGGAGCAGATCCATCGCGACACGCCGCTCGGCCATCAGCAGAAAGGCGCCCAAGGCGAACACGATGACAATCTCGGTGAGCGGCGCGACGGCGGCGTCCGCCCGGGCAATCCTTTTGCGCTGACGGCGAAGACCGAGCATCTCGCGGTCCATCCGCCGCCGCTCGTAGGCCTCCATGCCGAAGACTTTGATGATCGTCATCCCGCGGACGGCCTCGTTGAGCAGAGAAGCCATCGACGCGACGCGATCGAGCGAGCGGTGCACGGCGGTCTTTACGCGCTTGGCGATCAGCATGATGATGAAGACCAGCGGCGAAATCACGGTCATCACGATCAACGTGAGATACACATCCACGCTCATCGCCACGATCATCATGAACAACCCGCGCGCCGGCTCGCGCAGTGCGCGCGTAAACACGTCCGTCAGGCCGCTGTTCACCATCTGGGAGTCGTTGGTGAAGCGCGACACCAGCTCCCCGGCCGAGCGCCGATCGTAGAAGCGGCTGGAAAGATTCAGCAGGTTGTCGAACATTTCGCGATTGAGCCGGATGCTGACGTTCAGGCCGAGCGAGGCCGCGTAATACTCGAGCACATAGCGGGCGATTCCGTTTAGCAGGGTGAATACGACGATGGAGCCCGCGAAGATTTGCAGCGCGCGGCGGCGGTTCTCAGGCATACGCATGTCCGCCAGAAGATTCCGCGCGCGCTCGGCCGGGTCCTTCGGCAACCATTCGAGCAGCCGATCCGAGAGTCCGGCCGGCGCCAGGCGCGCCGCCCGGTGCGCCGAGTCCGACACCATCTGCACCTGGCCCACCAGGCGCTCCGACTGCCGTGCAAAGTCCTTCTCGTTGCCGAAGAGAATCCCCACGGCGGTGCCCACGGTGAAAATGACCGAGCCCAGCGACGCGCCCACGACCAGCGAGAGCACCATCATCATGGCGATGCGTCCGCGGTAATGCAGGGCGTAACGCAGGAGCCGCGTGTAGGCGCCCCACGTGCTGGCGGATTCGCTGCCGCGAAGCACGGACTACATCGCCCCGGCGCGGCGGGCGCGCGGACGGCTCGGAGCAAGGCTGGGAACGGAGAGAATCATTGGAAACTGTAGGGATCGTAGCACAGCGGCGGGACGCAGCCCAAGGGCCCGTGGCGTTGCTCTCGCCGCGCCGTCGCGCCTACCATGTGGGGATGAGTGACATGATGATTCACGGCGTGCGGACGGTTTCCGAAGCGCTCGCTTCGGGGCGGCCGATCAGCCGGGTGTTTCTTGCTTCGGACGCGAAGGTGGAGGCGATCCACGAGATTCTTGGCGGGGCGAAGGCGCTACACATTGCCGTCGAGCGCGTGCCGTTCGCGAAGCTGAATGTTTTGTGCGACACGGCGGAACACCAGGGCGTCGCGGCGCGGATCAGTCCGGTGGAGTACGCACAGCTCAAGCCGCTGCTGGCGTCGTGCGGCGAGACCTCCATCCTCGTTGTACTCGATCAGGTGCAGCACCCGCGCAACCTCGGCCTTATTGTCCGTAGCGCGCTGGGCGCGGGCGCGGCCGGGGTCGTGGTGCCGGCGAAGGGCGGGGCGCTCGTGGACGATACCGTGCTCCACGCGAGTGCGGGCGCGGCCTTACGTCTGCCGATCGCGATGGTGAGCAACATCTCTCAGGCGCTGCGCACGATGAAGGAGGAAGGTTTTTGGATCTTCGGTCTCGATGCGGCGGGGGAGGAGAGTGTGTTCGGCGCGAAGTGGGCGCGTCGGACTGCGCTCGTCATCGGGAATGAAACCAAAGGGATGCGCGGGCCGACGCGAAAAGAGTGCGACGTGCTCGCGCGGATTCCGCTGGCGGCGGGACTCGAAAGTTTGAATGCGGCGGTCGCCGCGGGCATTGCGCTCTTCGAAGCGGCGCGGGCCCTGAAGGCCGGCCCGTTTCAGCCGAAGTGACGCTTGAAATACTCGCGATCGTCGATGCGGCGAAGGCTCACGCGCGCAAACTCGCGCGCCTCGTCGTCGCTGATCGGCGGCCGGCCGGGCGCCTGTTCCGCTTTTGCCGGCGCGATTGAGGCGCCGGATTCCGGCTCGAAATCGCCTGTGGCGTTGGCAAACTTGAGCAGGCCCGGTTCGAGGAATTCCGCAATGATGCCGGCAATGTGCATCTTGCGCTCCTGCGACGAGCCGCGTTCGAGTATGCCGCGATCCAAGGCCAGCGCCTTGCGCCGAAACATCACCACGAGCCCGCTGCACGCCGGGCAGGGCATGACCACGACGACGTCCTTGGGGACGGGGGCCCCGGCCAATCGGCCGGAATTACAATGGGGGCACATCGGACGATCCATGACGATGCCTTTTCGTGCAGCCGCAGACTAAGCGCTTATGCTACGCGAGCTTGCGGAAGTGTGTCAAACACTAACGCGCCGCAAATTATTGACGCGCTCCGCCGATTTCGCAGAAAGTTACTGTTCTTTCAGCGGACCACGGCGAGCGCCCCGAAGCTTCGCGGTAGATCCATCACGCCGCGAAAGCCAAGGCCCGGATCCACACTCTCGAAGGGCATCAGCGCGGGCGGGTCCGCCTCGAATTCGCTTTCGCTGGCCCAGCGTCCGCCCCAGGTGAAAAAAGTGTCGCCGAAAGTCGCACCGTCCGCCGTTGCTGCGCCATTGGCCTCGGTCGCCGTCCACTCACCCCAACCGTCGTAGTCCTCGCCGGGGAAAAACAGCCAAGGCATCGCGGTCCGGGTGGGAAGCGGCGTATCGACTTTGGGCGCGTCGGACTCCGCCTCGGCCGGCGGATCGTCGTCTGTCTCGCCAAGCGGCGCCGGCACTGCGCCGAGCACCCACACCCGGCGCGAGGCGGAGGCCTGGAGCGTCGCCAGCGCTCGATCGAATTCTTCAACCGTGGGCAGACGTTTCACCGGCCGCGCGCTCGCTACGAAGGCGACCGCATCGTAGAAGGTCAGCTCCGACACCGGGGCATCGCCCGCCGCGGCGTCTGCACCGGGCGGCACGCGCCACTCGGCGGATTCGGAAAACCGGGCGAAGTCCTCGGCGTTTAGGGGCCGGGCGTCGATAAAAAATCCGCGGGCCCGGCCGACTTCGCCCGGCGGCGAGGGCGGGACGAACACCATCGCGCCGGCCCCGGGCCACAGCAGCGGCGCGAGATAACACGCGGCGGCGTCCCAGCCGAGTTCCAGCGCGCGCTCGGGTTCCGTGTCGGCCGCGGACTCCGCTGCGGCCCAAAGCTCCGCGCCGAGCGCGACCACGGGATCGATCAAAGCCTCTCGCTGCGCCAGTGAATACTCCTTCGCCGCCGCGTCCGCTGAGCGCTGCAATTTCTTCACCTCGGCGGAGAGCCGGCGGAATTGCGCCGCTGGAGATTCCGCGTCCGCACCGGACCAGAGCGGCCCGCCGAGCCCCGCCGGCGAAGATTCGATGAGCGCGCGGCGGCGCGTTTCGGCCCAGCCCAGGCCCGCGACTACGCCGCCGGCGATCGCCATGAGCAGCACGGCCGCTAACCCGATTCGCCACGCGGGCAATGTAGAAGCGCGCCGGGGCTGCCGCGCGCCCGGGACGGAATCCTCCCCCGCGCCTGTCTTCCGCTCGACCGCGACGCGGACCTCGCGCAGCGCCGCGCGCAATTCCGCCGCGCTCTGATATCGCTTCGCCGGATCGCCCTGGCAGCATCGCTCGATGATCGGATCGAGCGCGGCGGGGACCTCGCCGCGGATTTTCGAGGCGGGTTTGGCAAGGCCCGTCGGGCG
>VFKU01000574.1 GCA_009885415.1 Rhodothermota bacterium | reverse complement strand
GGCGGTTTTCAAGAGCATGTTGCCGACGAAACCGTCGCACACTACAACATCAGCATGGCCTTCGAGGAGCGCTTTCGGTTCGATGTTGCCGATGAAGTTGATGTGGGGGGTAGCGGTGAGGCGCTGGTGGACTTTCTTGGCGATATCGTTTCCTTTGGCTTTTTCTTCGCCGATGTTGAGCAGGCCGACGCGGGGGTGCTCAACGCCGAGCGTGAGCTGGGCGTAGACCTGGCCCATCTCGGCGAATTGGCAGAGGTGGTCGGCCGTACAGTCGACGTTGGCGCCGAGGTCGAGAACGACGACGGGTTTGTTCTTCGTGGGCAGGACCTGGCAGATGGCGGAGCGCGGCACGCCAGGGACGGGCCCGAGGACGACGCGCGCGGCGAGCATGACGGCACCGGTGTTGCCCGCGCTGAGGAAGCCGGCGGCGTTGCCCTCCTTGAGGAGGCGCATGCCGACCATGAGGCTGGAATGTTTCTTCTGGCGGACCGCCACCATGGGAGAGTCGTCCATGAAGACGCGATCGGCAGCGTGGACGATGGTGATTTTTCCGCGCTTGCGGAAGGCGGAGAGTTTCTTGTTTAGGATCGCCTCATCGCCGACGAGGACGATCTCGGCCTTGGACTCAAGACTGGCTTCAACCGCGCCGCGCACTTCGGGATCGGGAGCCGCGTCGGCCCCCATCGCATCGAGTACGATTCGCATGGCGCCCTCCCCGCGAGCCCCGCGCTACGGACCGCTTAGGCTTCTTCGCCCTTGAGCACGGTGCGCGTGTTGTAGTAGCCGCACTTACCGCAGACGCGGTGCGAGATGGTCTGCTCGCCGCAGTTTGGGCAGTCGGTCGGGTTGGCCGGGGTGAGCGCGTGGTGCGAGCGGCGCTGGTTGCGCTTGGATTTTCCGGTTCGTCTCTTTGGTACGGGCATGGTCGTTATTCCTCTTTCGCTTCGGACGGCAGATTCGGGAACAAATCCTTGAGCGCCGCCAATCCTGAGTGGTTCACATCTTCTTCGCGGGCGCACTTGCAGGCGCCCTCGTTCAAATTCGTTCCGCACGTGGGACACAGGCCGCGGCAGCTTTCCCGGCAATAAAACTTCACCGGCGCCGCGAGCACCGTCTCCTCCCACACATGCGGGCCGAGATCGATCGTATCACCTTCAAAATACCGGACGCGCTCGCTGTCGAGATCCGCGTCAAACTCGCCGTCTTCGTCGCCGGCCGTCTGCGTCTGGGCGGGTTCGGGGCCGGGATTAAAAATCCAGACCACTTCCTGCTCGACGCTTTTCCGGGCCGCTTCGAGGCATCGGTCGCAGGGCTGTTCGTAGTCGCCCTCGATCGTGCCGCGAAACATCAGATCCTGGTCCATCGCCGAGAGCGTGCCGGACACGTGAACGCTGCGCAGGGCGGATTCATTTACACCCTGCGGGCGCACGTCGCGCTCGGAAGCCTCGACGTCAACCCGGTGACCGCCTGACTGCGCGGCCAAGGCCACTGGAAACACTAACCTGCTCACGGGAAGGTCCCCAACTGGATGGGTCAATTACGGCGGAAGTGTAGCAAATGGGTGGGAGCGTATCAAAGTCTTGATGGGGCAAGGGCTTAGGATGAAGGACGGGACTGAAATTGGACAGGATTTACATGATTTTCAAGATGGTAAGGGAACAGCCGATTCTCGAAGGCGCCGGAATGGTTGGCATTGGGGGAGAAATTGGAAGGCATTGAATCCTACCCTTCAATCTTGTTCATCCTGTAAATCCTGTCTATTTGTGGTTCGTTTCCATCGGGACAGTATACGCCGCAGAGGGCATGACGTACACGGTGGGAGTTCGGGTTCCGGCGCGGGCGAGTTGGTTTTTGGCTTCATTGATTGCGTTTTCGAGTGAAGCGGCTTTTCGTCCGCCGAGGCTGGCGACTTCGGCGGCGTTCATCTCGGTGACGAAGAGGGTGGAGGGG
>VFKU01000154.1 GCA_009885415.1 Rhodothermota bacterium | reverse complement strand
GGACCGACCGTGACGCCGGGCTACTGGAACCGGCCCGAGGCCAACAAGACGTCGTTCACCGAGGACGGCTGGTTCTACACCGGCGACGCGGCGCGGCAGGACGAGGACGGCTACTACTACATCGTCGACCGCACGAAGGACATGATCATCCGCGGCGGCTTCAACGTGTATCCGCGCGAGATTGAGGAGGTGCTCGTCACGCACCCGGACCTTTCGCTCGCGGCGGTGATCGGAATTCCGGATGAGGAGTACGGCGAGGAAGTGGTCGCCTACGTGATTCCGAAGGCAGGCAAGATCGTTTCGCCAGAAACCATCATCAGGTGGTCGAAGGAACAGATGGCGGCTTATAAGTATCCGCGGCATGTTGAGATAGTTAGCGAGTTCCCGCTGGGACCATCTGGGAAGATTCTCAAGCGCGAATTGCGAGTCATGTATGAAGCGAAGGCCAAAGTTGTGGCGGCGAAATAGGGCGCGTTGGACCATGAGCGAGCTTTCGCACAAACGAAAAATTCTTGTACCGGTTGTTGGTTACTCGATAATCGGTATGTCCTGGGTCGCGGTTTCCGTGTTTGGCTCGCTTGTACTGTTGCTGGTCGTGAATTGGATACTGTTTGCATTTTTCGACCACAGCTAAGGGAGGAGTTTCGATGTTTAATCTTGTCCGTATTCTCGAAGATTCGGCGCGCGATCATCCAGCCAAGGAGGCGGTCGTTTACGGCGACATCCGCCTGAATTACGGCCAGCTCAACGCGCTCGCGGCGCAGGTGGCGAACGGGCTGAAGGCGCGCGGGATTCGCAAGGGTGACAAAGTCGCGTTGACCTGCCCGAACCTGCCGTACTTCCCGATCGTCTACCTCGGTATCCTAAAGGCCGGGGCGACGATGGTGCCGCTCAGCGTGCTGCTGCGCCCGCGCGAGATCGCGTATCACCTCTCGGATTCCGACGCCGTTTTGTACATCTGCTTCGAGGGCACGCCCGAAATGCCGATGGGAAAATTCGGGCACGAGGGATTCGAGCAGACGGAGACCTGTAAGGAATTTTTCATCATCCCGACGATTCCCGGCGCGGATTCGCCGATTCCCGGCGTGAAGACGCTGAACGATCTCATCCATGGACAGCCGATGAGCTTCGAGACCGTGCAATGCCGGCCGGACGACACGGCGATCATCATCTACACCTCCGGCACGACGGGCCGGCCCAAGGGCGCGGAGCTGACGCACTCCAACCTGCTGATGAACTGCATGGTGTCGAGCCG
>VFKU01000244.1 GCA_009885415.1 Rhodothermota bacterium | reverse complement strand
TGCGGTTTTGTCTTTCCTGACTGCGTGTACATCGCGCCCAAGCTCCATACGAAGACGTTCGAGTTCGGGAAGTCCAAGATCCTGCTTGAGATGGACGGCCGGGAGAGGGAGAACCAGTTCTACCCCCCGCACGCACTCTCGTTATTTGTCAGCACTTGTATTCGCTTTACTCCGACTTGATCAACAGCGCCTTGAGGCTCGCCGCCAGCTTGGAGAGTTCCGGTACGCGGACCCGAGTGCGAACTGCGGACTCTTCGGCACCGAGATCTAAACTGCAACCCGACATGTTCGACACCACCACCGCGGTTACTCGTCACACCGTCCGTCGAAAAACGGCGGAGAGCAAAGCTCTCCGCCGTTTTGTCCGACGAACTTGGATCATTTCTTTAGGAGCGCCGTGAACACACTCGCCAGTTTCGTGAACAGTTCCGAAGACGACGTTTGGGCGCTCGTGGCACCTTGCGTCGTGTCCTTGGCGGCCTGCGCGACCCCCGCAATATTCTGCGCAATCTCCGCCGAACCTTTCGATGCCTCCGCCACGTTGCGTCCGATTTCGTTCGTGGTCGCCGTCTGTTCTTCGACCGCGCCCGCGATGGTGTTTTGGATATCGTTGATCTTCCCGATGATCCCGCTAATTTGTCCGATCGCTTCGACCGCGCCGCGGGTATCGCCCTGGATTGTCTCAATCCGCTGTCCGATGTCCTCCGTGGCCTTGGCGGTCTGCTTGGCGAGCTCTTTCACCTCGTTTGCCACGACCGCGAAGCCCTTGCCCGCTTCGCCGGCGCGCGCGGCCTCGATGGTCGCGTTTAGCGCAAGCAAGTTTGTCTGCTGCGCGATCGACGTAATCACCTTGATGACCTGGCCGATCTCAGCGCTGCTCTTCTCGAGCTTGGCCATGTTCGTGTTCGTCGCCTCGGCAACCCTCACGGCCTCGCCGGCGATCTTCGCCGCCTCCGTCGTGTTCGAGGAAATCTCCTTGATGCTCGCGCTCATCTCCTCAGCCGCGGTGGCCACGGTCTCAATATTCTTACTCACCTGCTCGGCGGCAGCCGCCACAACATTGGCCTGGGCGGATGTTTCCTCCGCGTTCGCACTCATCTGGGCATTGATGTTCGTCAGAGATGCGGAGGAGACTTCCAGCAGTTTCGAGGTTTCCGCGATATCCCTTTCGACGCGCATCCGTTCTGTGATCACCTCCCAGGTCACCATCGGGCCGATGTAGGCGCCTTTCTTGTCTAGGATGGCGCTCACCTGCAGGCTGGCCATCTCGGGGCCGATTTGAATGTTTGCCTGGTGCGGCAAATTGTTGGGGTCTGAGAGTATCTTCCGCTGGTGTGTGGGGTTCTTATGGAAGATGTCAACATTCGAGCCGACGACTTTTTCCGGCGGCACCGGCAGATACTGCTTCAGCGTCTGCAGCGTCTTGAGCGAGGCCGGGTTCATGTACGTAATGTTCAAATCGGTGTCGGCCATGATGATGTTGATCGGCACGTTTTCGACCATCGACTGGATGCGCGCCGCGTCGTTCTCGAGCTTCAGCTTCTCTGTAACGACGGACCACGTTACCATCGGCCCGATGTAATTGCCCTTGTCGTCGTTGATGGCGCTGACGAGCAGATCCGCTTTCTCCGGCCCGATCTGAATAGTCGCCTGTATGGGCAGGCTCGCAGGGTTGGCCAGGATCTTCCGTTGATACGCAGGGTTCTTATGGAAGATGTCGACATTCGAGCCGACGACTTTTTCCGGCGGTACCGGCAGGTACTGCTTCAGCGTCTGTAAGGTCTTGAGCGAGGCTGGGTTCATGTACGTGATGTTCAGGTCCTTGTCGGCCATGATCACGTTGACCGGAGCGTTCTCGACCATCGCCTGCACGCGCGCCGCATCGGCCGCAAGCTTGAGCTTGTCCGTCACGACTTCCCAGGTCACCATCGGGCCAATGTAAATGCCCTTGTCGTCGTTGATGGCGCTGACGAGCAGATCGGCCTTCTCCGGCCCGATCTGAATGATCGCCCTCACCGGCAGGCTCGCCGGATTGGACAGAATCTTCCGTTGATACGCCGGGTTCTTGTGGAAAATATCGACGTTGGCCCCGACGACTTTTTCCGGCGGTACCGGCAAGTACTGCTTGAGCGTCTGCAGCGTCCTCAATGACGCCGGGTTCATGTAGGTGATGTTGAGATCTTTGTCGGCCATGATCACGTTGACCGGAGCGTTCTCCAGCATCGGCTTCATCAAGGCCATCTCGCGCTCGAACGCGACCTGCTTGGTAATGTCCGTCGCGTATTTCACGACTTTGAAGGGCCGACCGTTCACATCCATGATTGGATTGTAAGAGGCCTGTATCCAGATCTCTTTACCGCCCTTCCCAATGCGCTTAAACCGATCTGCAACGTACTCACCGCGGCCGAGCTTCTCCCAGAATTGCCGATAGTCGGCGCTGTTTTTGTAACTGTCTTCCACAAATAGACTGTGGTGCTTACCCTGGATTTCGGCCAGCGAGTAGCCCACCGCCCCAAGGAAGTTATCGTTCGCAGTGATGATCGTCCCGTCGAGATTGAATTCAATGACGGCCTGCGACTTCTTGATGGCCTCGACCTGCCCCCGCAGGTCTTGCATTACTTTGGCGTCCTCGTTCGATCCAAGTGAACTACCAATCCCGTTCGGCGTTGCTTCCAAGGTTCCTGGTACCATGACCTGCTTCCCCCCCGATTTATGATCTGTTGTTTTTTTCGTCACAATGTCTTTACTCAACGGCCCGACTGCCCCCATCACCGCATTGACCAGCCGCTCCGGCACTCCCAAATCCACCAAGGTGTCCTTCAGATGTATCGCCACGCGCTCGAACTGATACATCGTGATCATCAAGTCGCGGTGCGCGTCGGACATCGACCGCCCGTGATATTCATCCGGCCCGCCGGTCAGCTTGGAGAGGTATTGGCGCTGCGAGCGCCGCAACTGATCGACGTCGACGCCGATGAACGAGGGCGCCAAATCCATGTCCGCCAGTACGCGGTCGTAAAAGCGATCGACCGCCACCGCAATACTTTCCGCGCCCCCCAACTCCTCGTACAGTGTCCGCGTCCCCGATGTCTTTTGACCGCTCATTTCCTTGGTCCCCCCTGCTTAGACGAGAAAACTCGTCACATAATTGAGACTGCGCAGCGCGACAAAAGCGATGCCGACGTTCCGGTGCGCACTACGCGTGTTCCCGCGCCCGCGCAATAAACGGCTCCCCAAAACAAAGTTCGCGAGGTAACACCCGATCACGCTGAGCGAAACGGCCACATGAAACAGAAGCAAGGGCCCCGCCTTCGGAAGTCCCTCGATCGCCTGGCGTGTGAGTTCGATGTAGAGCACCAGCGCGACGTCGATGACGAATGCGCTCACCATGATTTTCCAGTGCAGCGACGGACGCGAGCGGCGGACGTAGAGCCCCACCCCCAGCAACACCATCACCCCCGTGGAAATAGCGT
>VFKU01000064.1 GCA_009885415.1 Rhodothermota bacterium | reverse complement strand
GTAGTAGCCGTTGCCGCAGCCGAGATCGGCGACGACGTCGCCGTCTTTGAGGCCGAGGAGATCGAGCGTCTTCTCGGGCTCTTCGAGTTTGTCTCGCGATTCCATGATCAGAATACCGGCGCGATCCGCCGGGAGGATGTGGGCGGGGACGCGGCCGGTTTCTGGGTGGGCGTGGTCCTGCGCGGTGATCAGGGGCGCCCAGGCAAGAAGCGATACGAGGGTGAGAAGAATGGCGTGTGATTTCATTTTGGGGCCTCTGAGTTTTGGTTTCGATGAGGATACTTGAGATTGAGGGGATGGGGCTAGTTAATGGGAGGAATGGGACGCATCGGGCTTTTGGGACATTTATGGGTGCATGGGCGGGCCGCCCATGCTACGAACGCGCATCAGAGGGCGACGGGTTTCCCGGATTGGGCGGAGCGGTAGGCGGCTAGGGTGACTTCTAGGGCGCGGAGGCCGTCGTTGCCGGTAGCGGCGGGGGCGCGCCCCTTGCGAATGCTGGCGACGAAATCGCGGACGAGGGCGAGGTTGGCGTCGTCGCCCCAGCCGGCCCAGGCGCCTTTACCGAGCGCGTCGGAGTAAACGTCTATTTTTTGACGGAAGGCGTCGACGCGCAGTGAGCCTTTGGAGCCGGTGAGGTCGAGCGTGAGATCGCCCCAGGTGGGGAAGGACTCGGGGCGGTCCCAACTCGCGACGTGGGTGATGAGCGCGCCGTTCTTCATTTCGAGCTGGAGGCTGCCGACGTCGTCGGTGCCGAGGCCTTCGTGGATTTTGTTGCCGCAGGCGCAATAGACGCGGGCGAATTCGCTGCCGGTGATCCAGCGCAACGCGTCGGCGACGTGGACGGTGTGGTCCATCACCGCGCCGCCGCCGCTCTGGGCGGGATCGGCGAACCAGCCGCCGGGATATTGACCGTTGTTGGTGCAGGCGGCGGCGAGGAGTTTGCCGATTTCGCCGCGTCGGAGGCGCTCGCGGGTTTCGAGCAGGGGAGTGGCGAAGCGGCAAGGGAAGGCGATGCCGAGCGGGACTTTGGCCTGGGCGCAGGCGGCGATCATGGCGCGGGCATCGGTAAGGGTAGTGGCGATGGGCTTCTCGCAGAGAACGCCGAGGCCGGCGCGCGCGGCGGCTTCAACATGCGCGCGGTGCGCGGCGTTTTCGGAACAGACGATAACGCCCTGGAGGCCGCTGGCGAGAAACTCGTCGAGTTTCTTAAAGAAAGGGACGCCGTTTTCGCGGGCGGCGCGGCGCCCGCGTGCGGGTTTGTCGTCCCAGATCGCGGCGAGCTGGGCGTCGGGGATTTTATCGAGGCAGGCCGCGTAAGACTGGGCGTGGACGTGGGCGAAACTCATGATTCCGATGCGGATCATGCGGCGTGTCTCCCTTCGAGCGCATGGCCAGCGGCGAGAATCCCCGCGGCGGCGGCGCGCTCGAACCATTTTCGCGCGAGCCGCGGATCACGCGAAAGACCGAGGCCGTGCAAATAGCAGGTGCCGAGGCGAAACTGCGCCCAAGCGTCGCCGTGGCGCGCGGCGATACGGTAGAGATGGGCCGCTTGCGTCCATGAGGGGCGCGACTCGTAGGCGCCGGCGTAGGTCTCGGCGAGTTCGCGCCAGGCGGCGGCGTGGCCCTTGGCGCACGCGGTGCGCAACAAGACGCGCGCGCGGCGCAAGTCGCGCGGGATGAGCGTGTTTTCGAGATGCACGCGGGCGAGTGCGACCGTCGCGTCGAGCTGGCCGGCGGCGGCGGCGTCCTCGAGCGAGTGGAAGCCCTCGAGGCGCGCCTCGTCTGTGCTTTCGGGGTCGGCGATGAGCACCGCACCGAGGGAGTATTGCGCGAGAGGATAGCCTTGTTGCGCAGCGCGGCGAAGCCAGGCGAGGGCCTCGGGCATGTCGCGGCGCGCGCCGTGGCCGGCGAGGTAGTGAAGGCCGACGATGCATTGAGCATGGCGGCTGCCGGACTCGGCGGCGCGGCGATACCAGCGGACGGCGCGGGGAAGATTGCGCGGAATGCCCAAGCCTTCGGCGCACATGCGGCCGAGGGCGACTTGCGCGCGGAGGTCGCCGCCACGGGCGGCGCGGCGATACCAGGCGGCGGCCTTCTTGTAGTCGCGGGCCGCGCCTTTGCCGGATTCAAGCGCGCGGGCGAGATGATACATGGCGGTGGCCTCGCCGGCGCGCGCGGCACGCCGAAACCAACGCACGGCGTTTCGCGCGGCGCCTTGCGCGGTGTAGCGATAGGCGAGGGCAAGCTGCGCGTCGGTGTCGCCCTGGACGGCGGCGCGGGTGAACCAGCGAAGCGCCGGCGGCGAGAGCACGCCGTGGCTCTCGCGCAGGTGCAGATTGGCGAGCGCGTATTGCGCGGGCGCGAAACCGGCGCCGGCCGAGCGGCGAAGCCAATAGAGCGCGCGCCGGCGATCGCGCGACTCGCCGTTGAGATGCGCGACCGCGAGCATGCACTGTGCCTCGGGGTCGCCTTCGCGCGCGAGTTCGAAGAGGCCGGGGTCGATCATGGCAACCTCACTTCAGCGCCAGTGCGGGCGGAGCGCAGCGCGGCTTCGACGCCGCGGACGATAGCGAGTTCGTGATCGCAGGTGGCCTCAGCAGTGGGTTTCTCGATCGTGGCGAGGAAGTGCGCCAGGTGGCGTGCGGGCAGGCCGTGTGCGATGGGGCTGGAACGATCGGGCGGCGCGGCGCGCGTGCCGGGCGCTGGTGTGACTTGGAGGACGGTGTCGTCGGTGCTGAATTGAATCATGCCGGCGGTGCCGCACATCTCGAGAAGGGTGCGGGCGGGCGCGCCGAGCGTGGCGATCCATTGGACGATGGGCCCGGCGGGGAAAGCGAGCGTGAGGGAGGCATGGGACAGGCCGGGGCGGTGTAGTGTCTGGGCGTAGATGCGCGGGGACGCTCCGAAGCGGCGGAAGAGCCCATCGAGATCGCGCGGGAGGAGACACTCGATCGCGTGCGCGCCCTTGGCGGCGGGCCCGCTGCGGTGGATGCGGACAAAACCGGCGCCGCCGATGCTGCCCTGATCAAGCTGGCAGAGGAGGGTGAACTCTTCGGGGGCGGCGCGTCCATCGTGGGCGACGTAGAGGGAGACGCTGGCGGTGCGGACGGCTTCGAGCGCCTTGCGCGCGGGGGCGAGGCTGTGCCCGAGGGGCGCGGCGCAGAGGACGTGCTTGCCGTGCGATGCGGCGCGGCGGAGCTGCGCGAGGCGGGAGACGGCAGGGGCGCAAAGGAGCACCGCGTCGATGTCGTCGCAAACTAGTGTTTTATCGCAGTTGGTTGATGGTTTGGCGCGACAAAGAGCGGCGGCCTGCTTCGCGGCGACGGCACGGGGATCGGCGCAGAGGGCGACATCGAGGCCGAGTTCGGACGCGGCGGCGGCGTAGGCCAAGCCCTGGGCCCCGCACCCGACGAGCGCGATTCGCATTCTACGGTTCCCCCCGTGGCGACAGTATAAAGGAAGCGCGGACGAGATGGGAGCGGGAACGGGCCCGGCGCTCGGATTTAGGCCCCGCGAACTCGCCGTGCTACCGTGACGCCATCCGAAGGAACGAAAAAAATCCATGCAATTCGTCGAAATCCCCACGCCCGGCTATGATCGCGTCGTCCACATCCTCGACCCCGCTTCCGGACTGAATGCCTTCATTTCCATTCACAGCACGGTGCTCGGCCCCGCGCTTGGCGGCATGCGGATGTGGCCTTACGCGACGGAGGCCGAAGCGCTTGAAGACGCGAATCGGCTCGCCCGCGCGATGACGTACAAGGCCGCCGTCGCGCAGACCGGCCAAGGCGGCGGCAAGGCCGTGATCCTCGGCGACCCGAAGACCAAGACCGAGGCCATGTTCCTTGTGCTTGGACGCGCCATCGATGCGCTCGGCGGACGTTACATCGCCGCTGAAGACATGAACATCACGGTCGCCGACCTTGAGACCGTTGGGCGGGAAACCCGCTGGGTCTCGGGCCTCTCCCTCGAGCGCGGCTCAAGCGGGAACCCTTCGCCGCTTACCGCCGCCGGCTGCCTGATCGCGATTCGCGCATCCATGAAAGAAGCATTCGGCTCCGAAGATCCGTCCGGTCGCAGCGTGGCGATTCAAGGTGTCGGCGCCGTCGGCGGACGCCTCGCCGAACTTTGCCGCGACGCCGGTATGTCCGTGGCCGTCTGCGATCTCGACGCTGCCCGCGCACGCGCCGTCGCCGCGTGCACCGGCGCGCAATTCCTCGAGGGCCCCGACGCCGCGCTCACGTACCCCTGCGACGTTTTCTCCCCCTGCGGTCGCGGCGGCATCTTGAACGCACACTCGATTCCGGGCTTACGCTGCCGCATCGTCGCTGGTGCGGCGAACAATCAGCTCGTCAAACCCGAAGACGCGCTGCGGCTTCAACAGCGCGGCATCCTTTACGCGCCGGACTACGTCGTCAACGCCGGCGGTATCATCAATATCGCCTGCGAATTTACTCCCGGCGGCTACAGCCCCACCGCTGCCAACGAGCGGGTCAAGACCATCGCCACCGCCCTCGCCGAGGTCTTCCGCATTGCCCGCGAACAAGAAATCACCACGGCCCAGGCCGCCGATCAACTCGCAGAAACTCGCCTCGCCGCTGGCGCTGCGCCAAAATGAAGGCGCGCGGCTCAGTCGGTGATATAGCCCAGCGCCCGCATTGACTCGCGGATCTCCGGCGTAAGTTGGTCGCCGTAGATTTGATCCGGCGAAGGCACGTACCACACGTATACGGCCAAGCGCACCGGAAGCGCCGCCGGATCAAAATCCACGGACGACCCGCGCACCTCGGCCATCGGAATCGCCCGTCCGTCCAACGCGTGTGCGCTCCGCGACGCCCCGAAGTGCACCTGTTCCGCAATCACCAGCGCTCCGTCAAAGCTCAGTGAAATATTCACTTCCGCGTCCGCCGCGACTTGCGCACTGAGACCCGCGTAGTCTTGCTCCGTGGTCACCCGCTCATTGTTCAGCACGGCAAGGTTCCGCATCGTCACCATCGCGTCCATTGCTTCCGCCAGCCGCGCCGACGGGTTGACGCCCGGTTCCGCGCCCGGCATGTGGACGGTGAAGTGCGCCGCACCCAGATCGGACTGCAACGCCGACCGATCCTTTGGATAGTCCAGTCGCACTTCGCCCAGGCCCGCCACCTGGATTTCGCCGGCGATGGCCAGCGGCTTCGCGGAATCGGACGTGATCAGGATATGCAGGCCGACTTGGCCCAGCGAGGTCATCTGCTCCACGTGGCCGCGCAGCGCCGCCTCGTTTGCCGCCGGTGTTTGCAAGGGATGCAACTCCAGCGGGTCCGCGGCCAGGTCGAACCATTTTTCGCCCGGAGCCGCCACGTCGCGGATGTACTTCGTGTCCTGGGTGCGCGCCATGTACTGGCTGAACTCGCGGTGCTGGAGCGAGGCGTACGCCAGGGTTTTTTCCCAGGTATCGTTCTCAATGACCGGCACAAACGATCGTCCCTGGAAGCGCGGATCCGTGCTGACCGCCGCCAGCGCCGCGAGTGTCGGCGCGACATCGATCATTTCGATCAGCGAGTCGTGCACACCACCGGCATGTTTTCCTCCCGGAAGCCGGACAATGAGCGGCGGGTTCATCTGTTCCTCATACAGGCTGCTGCCGTGGCCTATGTTTCCGTGCTCGCCGAAGGCTTGGCCGTGATCTGAAAGGAACACGATGATCGACGAATCGTACACGCCGGTTTCCTTGAGCGTGGCGACAAATTCTCCAAACAACGTGTCAAAATATCGGATCTCCGCGTCGTATAGGTCAATGAGGTCCTGATGCGGCTGCGGCGCTGTGCCTGCGGCCGGCGCGGCGCTCGCAAACTGGCTGCGGTACGGCTCGGCCGGGGTGAAGGGCTCGTGCGGCGCAAGCGCGTGCACATACAGGAAAAACGGCCGCCCTGCCGCATCGCGCACGGCCTCCGCGGCCTCCTTCATCACTACGCCGTCGTCCTGCTTGAGCCACTCTTCAGAGCCCACGTCGATGAAACGGGAAAAGCCGTCGCCAAAGCCCCAGATCGGCAGGCAGTTCGGATTCGTTACCAACGCGCGCGTTTCGTAACCGGCTTTTCCAAACACCTCGCTGATTCGCGGCAGCCCTTCGCGCAGATGGTCGCCGAGGTCTTCCGCGCCGTGCACACCTGGCATCGTTGAGGTCATTAACGACGCGACCGACGGCCGCGTCCACGAGCTCGCCGGCACAAAACGCTCAAAGCGGATCGCTTCCTTGGCGAACGTGTCTATATTCGGCGATGTGGGCCGGGCGTAGCCATAGCAACCCAGGTGATCCCGGCGCAGCGTGTCCACCAGCACCACAATTACCGGCGGTTGCGCGGCTGGCGACGTGACAAGTTCCGCCGTGCTCACCCAGAATTTGCCACTTGCGGCGAACTCGAGCGTCACGGGCGCACTGTTCGCGGCAAGCCCTTCGGGCGCAAGGCGCCAGTCCGTCCATGTGCCCTCGCCTGCGGATTTCGCCGAATTCAGCACGCGATCACCGGCAAGTAACCGTATACTTACGGGCGCCCCGGAACTGTCCAGCAAACCTACCCGGATTGTCGATCGCGGCGTCGCCGATCCAAGGTCAAGCCGAATGGCCAAATCAGACTGAAACGCCACCGCATCTCGCCACTCGGTCTGCGGCGGCGCTGCGGCGCTAATCCGTTCTCGCGCAAACCCATCCAGACCCTGCTCGCGCGCCGGGAGCTTGGCCTCTTGGGTCGCAGGTCGACACGCCGCCACCCCCGCACTACAGAGTGCCAGCAGGACTGCGGCAGTCAGCGAATGGACGGTGACAGGGTGTCTAAATCCCATAAAAACCTCTACAAACCATGTAGCGCTGGTGCGCTGCGTACAAAAACGTCCCGGCATTCTACAGAATTGCCGTGGGACGCGGTGCACGAGCGGCCATTTAGGGGCGTTAGGTACTTGTTGCCCGCTGCCTGTGCTTGTTATACTACGTGTCCGAAGATCGTTTCACCTCGCTTTCGCGCCGTTTTGTTTCGTTATGTGGGCTGGCGACGCACCATCTGATTCCGAAGGGAGGTTGGTTCCGCGTGACGAAAGTCCGTGTCAGACCCGATGAGCCGTTTGAAAAGGCCTTGCGGCGCTTCAAGAAGAAGTGCAACAAGGAGGGGCTCATGCAGCGTCTCAAAGAAATTAAATACTACGAGAAGCCCAGCGAACGCCGGCGCCGCAAGCTCGCCAAGGCCATCGCCCGGCAAGTCTCCACCAACGAAACCCCGGCGGCTTCCTAAGTCCGTTCCGCCGCGAGCAACTTTAAATATCAAACCGGGCAGGGCCGCCCAGCGGTCCTGCCCGATTCATTTCAACCATGACTCAAACCAATTCCCAATCCGCGCCCGCCGAGTTCACGGCAGAAATCACCGAGGACGGACTGCGCCTCGACGTCTTCCTCGCCGGCCGCCTCGAAGACGTCTCGCGCAACGTAGTG
>VFKU01000770.1 GCA_009885415.1 Rhodothermota bacterium | reverse complement strand
GCTATGGGCTGGGCTTTCACGCGCACCCATTTCGGGACGACCATGATCGGTAGGCGCCGCACCAAGCTACGGATGAGATCGAAGGAGAGGCTACCGGGCCCGATAATGATGGACGCCCGAAATTCCAAGGTGGGCACGCCGGAGGCGCGAAAAACATCACCGACCGCATGACGGCTTCGCATGTGAGCCGATGCAGTGCTTCCGGCACCCCCGAGCCCTCCCAAATATATAATGCGTTTCACGCCGGCCGCCTTGGCAGCAGCAGCGAAATTGCGAGCACCGTTCAATTCGGTTGATTCGAAATCCCCGGTTGCGGCGAGCGCGTGCACGAGGTAGTAGGCCGAGTCCACGCCTTGGAGAGCCGCTTCGAGAGTGGCCGCGTTGGTGACATCTGCGCGCACTAACTGCACATCGGGACCAACGCGTTCGGCGAGATACAAGGGATTGCGTGCCATACACCGCACAATCACGCCTGAATCTTGGAGGCGAGAGACGAGCCGCCCACCCACATAGCCTGTCGCGCCGGTAACCAGAACTATTCTGCGGTCGGCTAGTGTCATTGTGAGGTCGGCATCTTGGATTCGTTGTAGAGGCGAAGGAGTCTCATCCTCGTAAGTCCGAAAGAACCGTGCGGAGATCGTCCAGTGATTCGGTGCAGCGCAGGCCGAGATCTTCCAAGTGCGAGCGTTGATTTACTGCGCCGGCGCCGCCGACGAAAATTGGGATGCTCTCGGGAAGGTAGCGCCGAAGACTCCCCAACTCTTCGAACACATTGGGATTGTCTCCGGGGTAGGAGAGGCTGAGCGCGACGGCCCTGGAGCTGGAGTCGACCGTGACACGGGCGATCTCTTGCCACGGGGTGTTGGGTCCGAGATAGACGTCGCGCCAACCGTCGGTCGCGGCCGAGAGTGCGGCCATCAAGGCGCCGAACTCGTGGGGTTCGCCGGAGGGAGTGGCAACGACGAGACCGGGCGCGCCGGACCGAGGGCGGTTCTTGCGGCGCAGTTCGGCGAGGAAATCCCGCAGGACACTAGTCGCGAGATGTTCATTTCCGACGCGGAGGGATCCGGAGTGCCATTGGCTGCCGATCCAGGTGAGCAGCGGACCGACGATTTCGGATAAGAAACGGGGTTGTGAGAGGACCACGTTTGCGTCAGTCAAGGCATCCAGAAGAGCATCCCCGTTAGCGCTGATGACAGCAGCTTGGGCCTGACCCAGCAGATTCTCGACGGTGCCCGTGCTCGTAAGGGATACCGGTGCTGATATAGGCAGGGCTTCCGTTGACTGGCTGTCACGAAGAATCGCGTCTAGGCGACCACGGTCTAGCCCGGCGATTTGCCCGATCGAGTGTCCTTCTGCGATGAGCCGGGTGAGGAGTTTCAGGCGATCGATGTCGGAGTCGCTATAGAGTCGGCGATTGGTTTCGGTTCGTTTTGGGACTACGGCGCTGTATCGTTTTTCCCAAGCGCGGATCAGGTGCGTACTGAGGCCGGTGCGGCGGCAGACGAAATTGATCGGGTGTCTAGGTTCTGTATAGTTCATGTGTGGATTATCGTTCCGCGACGATTGAGTTTCAAAGCACGGCCTCCCCCATAAACCGAGGGCCAGCTCCCGGGAGAAAGAGCTGGCCCCGACTGCGGGTCGTGACGTGATTAGTGCCGCACTACGGCATGATCACTGTGTCGATGACGTGGATGACTCCGTTCAGGCCGATGAGGTCGGTCGCGGTGACTTTGGCGCCGTCAACCATGACCGCGCCGTCCTTCACCGTGATATCGATATCGCTGCCCTGAACGGTCTTCGCAGTTTTCAAGCCCACGACGTCCTTCGCGAGCACTTTGCCCGATATGACGTGGTAGGTGAGGATCGCCTGGAGCTTGGCTTTGTTCTCCGGCTTGAGGAGGTCGGCGAGAGTGGCGTCCGGGTCGTCGAGATCCGCGAGCGTCCGCGCGACACGCAGCACCTTGTCGTAGGCACGCGCGCTGAAGCCCAGCCGGTCCAGGCCGCCTCACTCTGTAGAGCGCGAGGCTGGCAATCGTCGAAAGTCCAAGCCCGAGGATTAATGTTGCAGCGGCCCCTATTGGTAGGTTCGGAAAACTCAATGGATCCAACGGATCTGTGTTCAGTTGAACTTCGGTTCCGTCGCTCACGCCATCTCCGTCGGTATCGGGATTATTCGGATCGGTTCCATAGATGTTTACTTCGTCGTCGGTGGTCAAGAAGTCCTGGTCTATATCCAACACCGCCGTCCGTAGGAACACCGCCGACGCCAGATTCGCATTTCCCACCGCGTCAGTAAAGACGCCGGCGGCTACCGATGCGCTGAACGTACCGTCGACCGACGGGGTCAGCGTGAAG